>JADGPV010000033.1 GCA_017882245.1 Bacteroidales bacterium
CGGGAAGGATTCACCGACGGGAGGCAGGTTTCAGAACACTGATCATCGGAAGCAACGGCAAGGCTGAGAGAGTCTATGAAGAAATAAAGAACGAAAGAATGCCTGCGGGAAATCTTATCGCAGGATACATAAGTGTTGACGGCTCCGGACATGATCCACTGGCAGGTGATGTTCCATGGATGGGAACAACGGATGACATAATAAGAATTGCCGAGGAACAGGAAATCGAAGAGATAATTCTTGCACTTGAAGAGGATGAATATGGTCTTGTGGAAGGGCTGGTAGATAGTATCTGTTACCGTGATATATTGGTGAAGGCCGTTCCGTCAATGAGGCAGGTAATTGCGGGACATGTTGAGGCTGGTCCGATCTACGCTACCCCCTTGCTCAGGGTTTCATATAGGGAAATGCCTGACTGGCAATATACTGTAAAGGTTGCACTGGATTATTTCCTTTCTTCTGCATCTCTTATAGTGCTGTCGCCGCTTATGGGCGTGCTGGCCCTGCTTATAAAACTGTCAGGCAAGGGGCCTGTGATCTTCAGCCAGGAGCGTATAGGGCGCCACGGGAAACCCTTTATGATATACAAGTTCAGATCTATGGATGAGGATGCCGAGGCTGACGGACCCCGGCTGGCCGTAAAGGGCGATAAACGTATCACCCCTCTCGGGAGGTTCATGAGGAAACACAGGTTCGATGAGATACCTAACTTCGTCAACGTCCTTAAAGGAGATATGTCTCTTGTAGGTCCCAGACCTGAGCGCAGGCACTTCATTGAAAAGATAATTGAAAAGGCGCCATACTATAACAGGGTACTGGCTGTCAAACCTGGCATAACCTGCTGGGGTCAGGTGAAGCTCGGGTATGCATCAGACATTGACAAGATGCTTGAAAGACTTGATTATGACCTCCTTTATCTTGAAAACGTGTCACTCTATCTTGATCTGAAGATTATTTTCTATACCCTGGGAACAATTATTAAAGGAAAGGGACTATAAAAAAGAGGCCGGGAAGATATCTTATAATTTCACTATATTCAGTTGTGATTTAATAATAAATATTAATAACAGATTCATCTTAGCCTTTTGACGGTTTTCCTTAATTTTATTATCTCAAAAATAACTTACCCGCGATGAAAGCAGCAGTAGTTTTGGCCGGATGCGGCGTGTTTGACGGTGCTGAAATACACGAAGCAGTAATGACTTTATATGCCATTGACAAGACCGGCGGCACATATCAGATCTTTGCACCTAACGTTAAGCAGCATCATGTAATAAACCATATTACAGGTGAAGTAATGAATGAGTCGCGCAATGTGCTTGCCGAAGCTGCCCGTATTGCCAGGGGCAGGATAAAGACGCTTACAGAATACAGGGTTGCTGACTTTGATGCATTGATATTTCCGGGAGGATTTGGCGTGGCAAAGAACCTGTGCACATACGCTTTCGATGGCACTGACTGTAGTGTCGACAGAGTGGTGGAGGCGGCCATTCGTGACACACACAGGGCCGGCAAGCCCATAGGAGCCCTTTGTATCTCACCGGTGCTCATTACGAGGGTGCTGGGTGATGTGACGGTCACAATAGGCGATGATGCCTCAACAGTAGCTGATATTACGGCGATGGGAGGCAGACATGAGATAAAACGGCACGGAGAGGTTTCAGTCGACAGAAAAAACCGGATAGTCTCCGCTCCGTGCTATATGCTGGATTCGACCATCTCTGACATAGCACACGATGCCGAAGCTTTGATATCAGCAATAAAGGAAATGGTTGAAAAGAGGTGATTATAATCTTCCTGCTTCAATCTCTCTGACTACTTGCTCAATAAGATAGTCCTCACCCTGAGGGTCATAGTCGGATTTGAGATCGGTCCCGAAGATGCGTGCAATACTCTGCCAGAAGGTGGCAGAGAACTTTCCACGGTACTGCCTGATCAGATCAAAAGAGGTATTTTGTGTCTCCCGGTCAATCAGTTTGATGAGTATCTTGCCCTGAGAGAAAGTAAGCTCCTTCATATCGTCTTCATATGAATTGAAGATTTCTTTTTCATACTGCTGAAGGAAGTTGCGCTGATCTTTCTCATTGGGCATTGTTTCAAGCAGCCTGTCAACGCGGCCAAGCTCATTCCTGACTAAAATGGCGTAAGGATAAACACGGCGAACATTATAAACAAGGCGGGCGTGTTTCCGGTAGTTGAACCTTACCCCGCGAGGCATTTTACCGAAAACAGTGATCTCATTAAGCTCCACCAGCGGATATGTCTGGCCGTCGAATGTGGCAGTCTTCAGAACATGATATAAACTTCTGGTAGAGTCAGGAACCGCCGCCGCCTGATTCTGACTGTAAACGGCCAAAGAAAACAGGGAGATCATTAATATGGCAAAAAACCTCTTCATAATCCTCTGCAAATTTAACCAATTGTCGTGCCAAAGGTTCAGATCATAATAAAACTGACAGGATCATTTTCCCTGATGAAGGATAAATTAACTTTGCAGCCAAATGACTTTGAAACCCAACATAGAGCAGCTTGAGGAGGGAAATGTATATGAAAAAGTGCTGACTCTGTCATACGGTGATATTGCGCCGTTTGTTATCGGCAACTTTAAATCTGTCAATCTTCCGATGATAATTTTATGGATAACTCTGGCGGTCTCGGCTTTCCTGACTGTCTGGCTTTGGCCTAACTTGAGGTACACCATGGAACACCCTCAGATTATTAAGGGTCTGGCAACAGGACTTCTGGCATTGCCCCTTCTCATGGTTCCTGTCCATGAGGGATTACACCTCATTTCATACCGGTTAGCCGGGGCAAGAGATATCAGGTATGGCGCTGACCTCCGTCAGGGTATAATTTACGTCACTGCTCACAGGTTTGTTACGGGACGGAGGCTTTTTTCATTAGTTGCATTCACTCCTCTGGTGATTATCACTGCCGGCATAATCGTACTGATGATATTATGTTCTCCCTGGTGGCAATGGGTTCTCTCCATGGCCCTGTTCACCCATACTACCATGTGTGCCGGAGATACCGCGCTGATTGGATTTATGATGGGTCTCAAATCCGGAAATGTATATACATGGGATGATGCTGACAGGAAAGAGGCTTATTTTTATGCCGGGAAAATTAACGTAAATGATCACTTGTAGCAGAGACGCCCAGGTTGGGCGTCTCTACAATTTAATTTATTTCATTATTTTCATCCCACATTAAATTCACCGATGACCTATTTTTCCCGTGTCCTGAAGAAATTTCCGCGATTATTCTGGATATCCAACATCATAGAGCTGTTCGAACGATGGGCCTGGTATGGCTTTTACAGCGGTTTTTTTGCCCTTTACCTTACCTCGGCAAAAGAGGATGGTGCCCTAGGCTTTTCCAATGTGGAGAAAGGAACCATTATGGGTACCGGGTCAATGATACTTTATTTGCTGCCGGTAATCTCCGGTGCCATCGCTGACAGGGTGGGCTACAAGAAGATTCTGATGCTTTCCTTTACAACTTATATCCTCTCTTTCATCATGCTTAGCAGGTTCGAATCGTTCGGAGCAATTTTTGCTGCCTTCATCCTGCTTGCTGTCGCCGGAGCTCTTTTCAAGCCTATCATAGCAGGAACAGTCGCCAGAGTTACGGATAAGGAGACATCCTCTCTTGGCTTCGGGATCTTCTATATGGTAGTAAATATAGGAGGCTTTCTCGGACCTTTTGTCGCCGGCATGATCTACAAAAACAGCTGGGATAATGTCTTTTATGTTTCCATTGCAGCTATCGCCGTAAACTACCTCATGGTCCTTTTTATTTACAAAGAACCTGCAGTGGCGGAGACTGACAAGACTTTAGTGCAGAACCTCGGCATCGCATTCAGAAATATCGGTATAACCCTGACCGACTGGCGTTATCTGTTATTTCTCCTCATTATAGGTGTATTCTGGACAGCTTATAACCAATTATATTATTCGTTCCCTGTCTTTCTTGAAGCATGGGTGAATCTTGACAGGATGTCACTGACACTTGGTCTTGATCCCGGAAGGATCACACCGGTCACCATTTCCAGCCTGGCATCTTTTTTTATCATTCTCTTTCAGCTCATAATTTCATCAATAACAGCTAAGTTCAGACCGCTGAACTCTATCACGACGGGTATCTTCATCTTCGCCTTCGGTCTGGGAATGATGTTCGCTAACTTGAATCCATGGATAATTGTCCTTGGAGTGCTGATCTTCAGCATAGGCGAGATGGCCTCATCACCAAAAATACAGGAATACGTCGGGGGTATCGCTCCTTCAGACAGAAAAGCCCTTTATATGGGTACCGCATTGCTCCCGATAGCCATTGGACATCTCGGAGCCGGCTGGATATCAGGAAAACCATTCACCGTAATGGCCGACAAGCTCTTCCTCCTGAAAAGGGCAGTTGCAGAGAATGGATTTGATATACCTGCGATATCAGGAACCTTCACCCAGACTGATTATTATACACGGGCGCAGGAACTGTTCGGAATGAATTCGCAGCAACTTACCCGTTACCTGTGGGACACTTACCATCCTTCAAGAGTCTGGGTACTGTTTACGGCAATAGCAGTGGCAGCAAGCGTGATGCTGTTTTTGTACGACAGATTTGTGCTTAAAGGCAGAGAGGTGAACCGGGAAGGCAGCAGGCAATAGGTAATAGGCAATAATGTACAAAACAATATACCATGAAAACAAAAATCTTACTTTTCACCATCCTGATCCTGAGCAACCTGACACTGACTGCCCAGAGAAGGGTGCTGAACATGCCGGACATACCGGGCTATGTCACACTAAAGTGCGACTTCCACATGCATACTGTTTTTTCTGATGGTCTGGTATGGCCAACAGTACGAGTCGGAGAAGCATGGAGAGACGGTCTTGATGCTCTTGCAATCACTGATCATATTGAATATCAGCCCTGGAAAGAGTATATACCAACTGACCATAATGCCGCATGGAAAATAGCCAAACCTGTTGCTGATGCTTACAACCTCATCCTCGTTCATGGTGCCGAGATTACGCGCAGCATGCCTCCCGGACATCTTAATGCACTCTTCATTGAGGATGCAGACTCGCTAGACAAGCCTGACTTCATGCAGGTCATTGAGGCTGCAATAAAACAGGGTGCTTTCATCCAGTATAACCACCCCGGATGGAAAGCACAGCAACCGGACGGCTTGCCACGGCTTTACCCTGTTCATCTGGAGCTTATAGCCAAAGGATGGCTGCACGGGATAGAGTACTTCAATGAATTTGAAACCTACCGGAATGCAACGGTTATGGAGATGTGCCGGGAACATAAGCTGGCAGTAATGGGCAACAGTGATATCCATGACGTGATCAGTGAAACTTATGTGGCACCCGCGAACGCTCACAGGCCCGTCACTCTTGTTTTTGCCAAAGAACGTACGATGGAATCCCTGAAGGAAGCAATGTTTGCCGGACGGACTGCAGTATGGTATGGTGACTCACTGGCAGGATTCGAACAATTCACTGGTCCCCTGTTCAGAGCTGCCGTCAAAGCAGGAAAACCTTACAGGGATGACGGCAAGAATATCTTTTTTGAGATCCGGAATAATTCCGATCTCCCAATGATGCTTACAGACGGACCTGAAGGAGCACCATCAGAGCTGACATTGCCTGCCAATTCAATTACAAGGGTCAGAGCTGACAGGCGTTATCTTAAGCAGTCACTGGCATACAATGTCAGTAATATTGTAACAGGAAGCGGGACAGTACTCAGGACTGAAATAGCTGTCGCTCTGGAATAGACCTGTCAGAGCTTTTGTTACTTTGATCCGTTGACTGGTATAATCCTGAATGAGTATTCATACCTGGCATCACGCAGACAATATTTTTCATGAGTGCGTGCACCCCATGAATTATCTCCTCCGACGCCCATCTGGCCGTAATCAATATTAACACATACCATGTCGCGCGGTCTGACATCATCAATATGGGTGTTGACCAGTTTTGCATCCGGCCGGTAGCGTGCGAGGTTGCCCGGCGATTCAAAATCGTCATGAAGGTAGTTCATTGCGGCAAAGCTGAAGACAGGCATGCCTTCAAAGCGAAGGCCCATACCGTTATTGTCAGTCACAGTCAGCCACCTTGTATCTGTCTTATAGCCGTTCTCCTGAGGCCTCACATATGCAACATACTGATCCGCCACCGAGCTTTCATAAAGACCCACAAAGGCGGAGGTCTTGCGGTCAGCATAATTCTCATGCGGTCCCCTGCCGTACCATGCCAGGTCAGTAAATTTTTCGGGCATTATCAACTGCATGCCTACGCGCGGGATCTCTTCCAGATGCAGGTCGGTTTTGGTGAAATTGAAAGTGACTTCCACTGACCCGTCACCATGAACCAGATATGTTGTCACCAGTCCGGCAATTTTTCTGTTGTCCAGCCCCGGTATGTCAAAAGTAAAACGTATCTCAGCACTGTTCAAGCCTGGTTGACTTACGTGCGCAGATTTGAGAACAGCTTTTCTGCCCGCCTCTTTCCAGGCAG
>JADGPV010000034.1 GCA_017882245.1 Bacteroidales bacterium
CCCGTCGCTGTTGCCGGCAGTTACACTTATGGCATTCCGCCCGGACTCCATGACGAAATACAACGTGGCAGCCTGGTGACAGTCCCTTTCGGCAAGAGCAAGAGCTGCGCTGGACTTGTTATTAAGGTCCATAACACCCCGCCATCAGGATTCACACCAAAAGATATAACCGGAATAATTCCTGTTCAGACTGCTGTCAATGAACGTCTTACAGACTTCATTCTCTGGCTGTCTGATTATTATATGGCATTGCCAGGCGAGGTAATGAAGGCAGCTATACCCTCTGCCGATGACCTTGTCAGTCGCTCTGTTCCCAGAAAAAAGCGTATTCTCAACCCTGGCACTGAAGATGCCGTCATCATGCCTGCAGAACTGACTGATGTACAGAATGAGGCTTATACGAAAATACAGGAACTGTTTCGCAGTCATGAGGTCGTCCTTCTCCATGGCGTCACTTCAAGTGGCAAGACAGAGATCTATATCCACATGATCAGGGAGCAGCTTGCCAGTGGCAGGCAGGTGCTCTATATGCTGCCGGAAATAGCACTTACGACACAGATCATTGAACGTTTGCAGAAGCATTTCGGAGCCTCAATCGGTGTTTATCATTCGCACCTGACGCCTGCCGCCCGTCAGGATGTTTGGAGGAGGGTGGGCAATGGCAGCCTGGGCGCTGTCCTTGGAGTACGGTCATCACTCTTTCTCCCCTTCAGGGATCTCGGATTGATAATTGTCGACGAAGAACATGATTCATCATACAAGCAATATGATCCTGCCCCGCGATATCATGCACGTGATGCTTCAATGATGCTTTCGCGGCTCCACGGTGCCGTGACCCTGCTGGGGTCTGCGACACCGTCAGTAGAGAGCTATTATAATGCCACCAGCGGAAAGTATGGACTTGTTGAGCTGATGACACGCTATGGCGATGTGAAGATGCCAGAGATGATAATTGCCGATACCCGCGGCTCCGGTCAGAAGCGTAAAATGTCATCACACTTCACTCCACGGTTGCTCGATGCCATCGGGGAAGCACTGGCAAAGGGTGAGCAGGTCATCCTTTTTCAGAACAGACGAGGGTTCTCTCCCTATCTGATGTGTCCTGACTGCGGATGGGTTCCGCGGTGCACAAACTGCTCGGTAAGCTATACTTATCATAAGAGTGACGGCAAAATGATCTGCCACTACTGCGGTAAAAAAGAGGCATTACCCGGTGTATGTCCTCAGTGCGGTTCTTCATCTTTGATAACCAGGGGTTTCGGGACAGAGAAGATCGAAGAAGAGATAAGGCTGCTCTTCCCGTCAGCCAAAGTGGCCAGGATGGATCAGGATACGACCAGGAGGCGTCATGCAGTTACGGAGATACTTTCTGACTTCGCCGGAGGCGCAACAGATATCCTCATAGGCACGCAAATGATCTCCAAAGGGCTCGACTTTGAGAAGCTGACAGCAGTTGGGATACTTGACGCCGACAGCATGTTGTGGTTCCCCGATTTCAGGGCTTTCGAACGAAGCTTCCAGCTTATTGAACAGGTGAGCGGCAGGGCAGGACGCCGCACACACAGAGGAAAAGTGATCATACAGACGGCAGATCCCTCGCATATAATTCTCAGGCAGGTGCTGAAGCACGATTACAAGGCTATGTGCCGCACACAGCTTGAAGAACGCTCTTTATTCGGATATCCTCCCTTCACAAAAATAATAAGGATAGTGCTCAAACACCGTGATCTTGATGAACTGAATATATCGTCAGCACACCTGGCAGATAACCTTCGCGGACATCTCGGCAACTATGTTCTGGGCCCGGAGTTCCCTGCTGTGATGAAGGTTCAGAAATGGTACATCAAAACATTGATGATCAAGATGGGGAAAGATCTTTCTGCCTCGAAGGTCAAAGAGATGATCCGCAAGGCCATGGAGGCTGAGCTGAAAATGCCACGGCATGGGATGATGAGGATACATGCCGATGTAGATCCTCAGTAAAGGTCATGTTCCCATGCAATTGGACAAGCTTCCTTATACGGAGGCATATCCATACTCAATGAGCTCAGAGACCAGATGAAAATCAATGCAAAAAATAAAGCTCTTTTACCCCCAGGGGGAGGGGGTTATATACCAGGTCAAAACCACACCTTTTATTATCTTTATATCTTAAAGAAGATTTAACGTCATAATAAATAACCGGACAACTATGTCACTTACAGAAAAAATTGCAGGCGACCTGATGGCCGCGATGAAAGCACAGGACAAAGGCAAACTTGAAGCTCTCAGAGCTGCAAAAACTGCATTTATCATGGCAAGATCAGAGAGAGGTTCAAATGCTGTTCTTACCTCTGATGAAGAAATTAAAATCATTCAGAAGCTTGTCAAGCAGAGGAAGGAATCAGCTTCTATCTACAGGGAACAAAATCGTCCTGACCTGTACGAAAAGGAAGAGAATGAAGCTGCTGTCCTTGAAGGTTATCTCCCTGCCAGGATGGGTAATGAAGAGCTGACCGCCGCCCTGAAGGCAATAATAGCGCGTATCGGAGCCAAGGCTCCCTCAGATATGGGCAAGGTTATGGGAGTTGCAACAAAAGAGCTTGCAGGGAAAGCTGACGGTAAAGATATTTCAGCCAAAGTAAAAGAGTTGCTTGGTTAATCATTAAAACCTTTCAAAAATGAAACGTAAGTATTCAGGCAGGAACTGGATTACAATTATTGGCGCTTTGATTGCATCTGTTAATCTGCTGCTGATAATTGTGTTGTTTATTATGTCGACTATTTTACATAAGAACGATACATACCTGGGGTTGTTCATTTACATTATTCTGCCCGGATTTCTGCTGCTTGGACTGATAATGATACCGGCAGGAATTGCAATATCAAGAAAAAGAGCACAGGGATCATCTCAGGATGGTACAAAGCGGCTTCCGTCAGTCGATCTGAATAACCCTAAACACAGACGTGCATTCATCATTTTTACGGTTTTGACGGTAATTATATTATTCCTTTCGACTTATGGAAGTTTCGAAGCATATCATCTTACGGAATCAGTTGAGTTCTGCGGGACTCTCTGTCACAAAGTCATGGAGCCCGAATATACAGCATACCAGAACTCAAGTCACGCCAATGTGGCATGTGTCGAATGTCATGTTGGGTCAGGAACATCATGGTATGTAAAATCAAAGTTGTCAGGGTTGCATCAGGTTTATGCCGTGGCTACAAAAACATATCCCACACCGATTGCAACCCCTCTTCATGACTTGCGCCCGGCAAGAGAAACTTGCGAAAAATGCCATTGGCCTCAGAAGTTTTACTCCAGAAAACTGCAATCAAACAAATACTATCTGGCGGATTCCCTTAATTCAGAGTGGGATATTATTCTTCAGATGAAAACCGGACCTGAATACAGTGACCTTGGCTTTGTTGAAGGAATACACTGGCACATAAATCCAAATATTAAAATTGAATATATTTCCGAAAACGACAAGCGTGAGGTAATAACATATGTAAAGTATACCAATAAGTCCACAGGAGAAACTGTTGTTTTCAAAAATCCTGATAACGTGATATCTGACAGTACTATAGCAGTGGCCTCTGCCAGAATAATGGACTGTATAGACTGTCACAACAGACCTTCTCATAATTACAAATCCCCACCCGTTTATTTTGACAAGACAATGCTTACAGGTGAAGTGTCACAGGATATTCCCTTTATAAAAAGAACCGCTATGGGAATTCTCAGAAATACTTTCACCGATAAGGATACTGCATTTATGCAGATCAGAGACGGGATCATCAATTACTACAAGTCTGACTTCAGCGACTTTTACGAAAAAGATTCTGTCAGAATTGATCAGTCGATAAAAGCACTTCAAAAAGCCTACAGCCAGAATACTTTTGCGACGATGAAAGTATCTTATGATGTTTATCCAAATCATATCGGACATCTTGAAGTAGAGGGATGTTTCAGGTGCCACAATGATGCCTTTACATCAGAAAAAGGGGAAAAGATTACCCGGGACTGTAACCTGTGTCATACAATTATCGGTCAGGGCAGCAAAGGTTTGATGCAATACGCTAATATCAGGGATACGCTTGATTTTCAGCATCCTGTGGATGTAGGAACAAGCTGGAAAGAAGCCAATTGTTCCGACTGTCATAGATATCTTTATTAAACTGATTGGGAAAAGAAACGGGATCCGGCTATCTTATTGATAGCCTTCCATAATTTTAATTATTCTTCTCCTTCGTGCAACCATGTCAGTGAGTTCGATCAACATATCCGGATTCACCAGTTTTGCCATCGGAATTATATATTTTTCGGTCTGATCGAGGTAATCAGAAATATGTTCAATAGTTTGTGTGTCACGGTGGAGGTCAGTAAGATTGCTGATCCTGTCGGCACACTTGAGCAACAGTGCATTCCTGGAACCATATTCGAGTACCCGCTGCAGATACTGCGCCTTTACTTCATCTTTTCGTTTTGTCACTTCAAGGACAAGGGCGACCACCTGATGTCCTTCACTGTCAATTGATCTGATCTCATCCACCTGTGTCTCGGGCAGGTCTTCAAGGAGGTCATGAAGAAGTGCTGCTTTCAACAGTACGCTGTCGGAGAAGAACTTGTAATCAAGCAGTATCCCAAGCGTTGAAAAACAATGTCTGAACTGGTTACCGCCCACCTGCCGCTGTACGCCGATCAAAGCGGTTGCTTTCAGGATATATGGTGCAAGCACGAGGTTTTTGAGACTTTCAAGTGAAGTCATTCCGGATTGGGTTTAGTAAAAACAAAAATAATGACTTTTTCCCGTGATTAGTGCCTTGAATGCCTTTTAAAAAATGACCAGATTACCTCATTAGCGTCAAACTCTCTGCTGGTTTTTCCTATTTTCCATGCCGGCAGGTACTGAAGGCCTCCTGGCCATGTATGCCCTCCGCCGTCAATGATATAGTGGATCACTTCTGTTCCTTTTATTCCGTTGAGATATTCTTTCGTTGTAACTTGCGTGCCATCTTTCAGGTCCCTGTCTGGCTCTCTTGTGATAATTGGTTCAGACGAACACTGGTTATGTAAGACCCAGAATGCTATTGATTTATCAGCAGATAAAACCTTTCCCAACTTTATCTTCCTGTAATTTCCTATTATCATGCCTCCCTCAAAAGGAACGAGAGGATCATTTACATTATTGATAGCCAGGACTGAAACCGGCTCAGAGGGCGAACATTCCGACATAAGCAGGTATGGCATATTGCCATCAACAGGTGCAATAGCTGCTATCTTAAAAGATAATCCGCAGGCCAGACGGTATGCCATCAGTGCACCGTTCGACATGCCTGTGACATATACCCGTCCCGGATCGACGTTATACTCTTCTATCATTGAGTCTATCAGCGCAGAAATAAAGCCCACATCATCAATGTTCTCCATGTGAGCGCGGTCATTGGCTTCTTCGTCCATCCTGCCGTCATTCCAGTTTCGCTCTATTCCATTAGGATAGACAACAATGAAGCCATCTCTGTCAGCAAGGTAATTGAAGCCTCTACGCGTAATGAGGACCATGCCTTCTGCAGTTGTTCCCCTGCCGTGTAAAGCCAGGACAAGTGGTACCTGTGCAGATTTATCATGACCCTGAGGAATATGGATAATATAGGTCCGCTCCAGATCGTTGTGCGTCATCACAGGCATCAGCAATGATTTAAAATTAGACCGTATCCTGATCATACCTTTTCGTTGTTACCTGCTATCATCTGAAAGCCTGAGTCTAGGATAGTGCAAGAATTTCATAGATGTTACAATTCCAGAACAATTGAATTCTTGACTACACCCAGACTTGCCAGTTGTTTCTTTACCGCACTTATCATGGGAGGGGGTCCGCAGACATAAAATTTTTGTGAGGAGTCGCTGATATTTCTTTTTAGAAAATCCTCGCTGATCCTTCCGTGATAATAACCTTCCGCCTGTTCTTCCGACAGTATGTTGATGAATTCGAGCCCGGCCATTTTTTTGAATTCGTTCTCCAGTATAATGTCGGCTTTGGTCTTGTTTGCAAAGATCAGGGTGTTGCCGGCGACCTCATTTTTTGTTTGCAGGTCCCTTAAGATGGAAATAAACGGAGTAACACCAGCACCTCCTGCTATGAATACGCCTCTGCCTTTGAATGAAATAGCACCCCATGGATCTCTGATTATCAGTTCGTCGCCAGGATCAAGTTTGCCCAGCTCATTTGTGCCCCCTTTATGTGAAGGATATATTTTAATAGTAAACTCAAGGTACGCATTGTTGATTAAACCCGTAAAGGTAAAAGGTCTCTTTTCGTTCCTGAAATCGGGCGTGTTTATAGATACGTCGGTAGCCTGACCGGGAATGAATGAATAACCTTCCGGTCTCTCAAACTGGAACCGTCTCACATCATGTGTGACCTGTTCAGTCCTGATTATCTTGACTATGTGTTCTACCATTGTGTAAAATTCGGATTATTTAAAATTAAGAAGTTTTGTTGCTGTGTTCCAATTCCGGATGGTAATTTCTTTGTAAAAGTTCAAACCTATGATTTTACTCATCATACTCTGTGATGCCATATCAGGTCATTCGTTCTATATAGTCCTTAAATTACAAACAAATATGATGCATGAATTGTTTCATTCAAAGCCCGGGTACATTTTTTGAGGATTACTTTATCTTTACATGTTTGTTTAATTATTTGTAAAAGATATGTCAGACAGGAAAAACCGCAAAGCGGGCAGCGGATTAAGGGAGCTTTCAAAATTGTACAGATTCCTGAAACCGTATGGCTGGTTATTTGCCCTTGGCCTTGTTTGTCTGCTGATATCTACCGGCGCGAGTCTCATGTTCCCCAAACTCCTTGGTGACATGGTTGACATTGCCAATAAGGGTGAAATGCCGGAAGGAATACGCCGGACAGGCATATTATTGTTTGGCATACTGACAGCTCAGGCTTTGTTTTCATATACCCGTACAAGGCTTTTTGTTATAGTGACGGAGAAGACCCTGGCTTCCATCCGTCAGTATTTGTACAATCACCTCATCAGACTGCCGATGTCCTTCTTTTCTGAACACAGGGTGGGAGAGCTGAACAGCCGTATTTCTTCGGATATTTCTTTGCTGCAGGATTCCCTTACCGGCACTCTGGCCGATTTCCTCTCACAGATGCTTGTTATTATCGGCGGTATAACACTCATGATGATAAGTTCCTACCAGCTCACTCTCTTCACGCTTGCTATTGTGCCTGCAATGGCTCTTATGGCTTTCTATTCAGGACGGGCTATACGGCGGTACTCAAAAAAGGCTCAGTCATACGTGGCGGAGTCTAATACGATCGTAGAAGAAACCTTACAGGGGATTCAGAACGTGAAAGCCTTCACGAACGAGGCATTTGAAAGCAGCCGATATCGAGAAAAAACGGACATGGTCGCCCGGACAGGCATCAGGGGAGGCAGATACCAGGCTGCTATTTCCTTTATCGTCCTTGGATTTTTTATAGCTCTTGCAGCAGTAATATGGAGAGGTGCGACCATGATCTCCAATGGGCAGATGAAAGCCGGCGAATTGCTTTCGTTCGTTATTTATTCAGGCTTCATCGGAGGAAATATCGCCGGGATGGCCGGTGTTTACACCCGGCTGCAGAAAACAATAGGTGCTGCTGATAATCTGCTCTTGCTGCTTGATGAACCGACAGAAAAGATCGATGAAGAGTATGTGCCTGACACTTCTCATACACTTCATGGTCAGATCACCTTTGACGGGGTTAAATTCAGATATCCGTCGCGTGATGAGGTTATTGTACTGAAAGATGTTTCCTTCAGCATTGACCCCGGGCAGGAAGTAGCTATCGTAGGTCCGAGCGGGGCGGGGAAATCCACTATAGCATCATTATTACTTAAATTCTATGAGCCCGACGGGGGCAGGATACTCTTCGACAACCGTGACAGCAAGGGATTTCCTCTCACTGCCGTAAGAGCTCAAATGGCTATCGTGATGCAGGATGTGTTCCTGTTCGGCGGTACCATACGTGAGAACATTTCATACGGCAGACCGGGTGCCAGTGATGAGGAGATAAAAAATGCCGCTATACAGGCAAATGCGTGGGACTTTATACAATTATTCCCTGATAAGATGGACACCACAGTAGGTGAGCGGGGCGTGCAGCTCTCAGGCGGACAGCGCCAGCGTATAGCCATCGCCCGCGCAGTACTGAAAAACCCCAGGATACTTATACTTGATGAAGCGACTTCTTCACTTGATTCCGAATCTGAAAGACTTGTCCAGGAGGCCCTGGAGAAGCTTATGCAGGGACGCACATCCCTGGTTATAGCGCATCGTCTTTCCACGATCAGAAAAGCAGACAGGATCATTGTTCTCAATGAAGGAATGATAGTTGAGCAGGGCACTCATGCTGAATTACTTGCAAACGGGAACGGACTCTATAAAACACTTACCGAGCTGCAATTTACGACCTGATGAAGGTCGTAAATGAATAGTATGATCATTTGTCTTAAAATATTTACATTTGTATTACACAAAGTAGAGATTATGTTTGAGAATCGAATTTTACCAGTCCTCATATTAATTGTTGCCCTGGTCGCTCCGACAGCATTATCCGGACAGGTACAGGTTGATGTATCAAACCAGAAGGTTGTATCAGGGGGCAAGACCTATTATATACATCATGTGATGAAAGATCAGACTCTTTATTCGATCTCAAAGGCCTATATGGTCCCTATTGATGCTATTACACGCGAAAATGTGATACCTCCCAACGGGATTCAGACTGACCAGATACTTAAGATCCCTGAATCAGCAGCCATGGCAAATGAACAGGCTAAGGCAGTGCCTCCTGTACAGGTAAAGAAACCGCCTGAAATTCAGCCCGCTACACAACCGGAGGCTCAGCCTGCTGTGCAAAAAACCCAACCTGCTGAACCTTCACCGAAGGCGGAGGCTAAGGAATTTAGCATGCATAAGGTTAAGAAAGGGGAGACTCTATATTCGA
>JADGPV010000035.1 GCA_017882245.1 Bacteroidales bacterium
CTCTCCCCGTTTTGGATCATCCGCAAACAGTTTACGCAGGTGTTGTCTCCCGATGCTTTTTTTATGATCAAGCAGAGCCATCCAGGCTCCGGTTTTGGTTAGTGGCAGATTTTCCATAAGATAATTGTCCTGACTTTCGACTTTCGATTTTTAACTTTTAACTTCAAATACATGATACCCCCATGCCTGCAGATTTAAAAAGAGGCCTCTGGATAAAACTTCATTGCCGTCGCGATCATAAAGCGCAGGGCTCATCAGATCAGCGAACCGGACTGATTTATCGGCCATGTCAGCAAACGGAAGACGAACGAAACACTGACTGTCATGAGGTGAATAGTTAATAATAACCAGTGCACGCCCGGGATCCGTTCCTTCCCAGGCAAATGCCAGGAAAGAATCCCATGTGCCATTCCACTCCCATGCCGGCATACATTCGAGCAGGCGCCACCGGCCAAGCCGGAAGAGAGGTTTTTTAATTACCGAGAGTAAACTATCGTAAAACTTTTGAATGGCTTCGTTTGGTGATTCCTGAGGGGCACGTATAAGATGGGGTGATGTGCGTTTCATTCTTCCTTTAAATTGCCCCTGATGAAAAAATCTTAAACCGGTTGATAAGAATGTTATCACGGCTGCCGCTTCATGGTTTTTCTGATTGAATGTTGCTGCTGCTCGCGGCTCGTCATGATTCTCAAGGAACCGGGCCAGCTTGTCCTGGTAATCAGGAGATGCATAAAAATGTTCACGCACTGCCTTTGCATGGCCCTCACGCAGGAGGTCATAAAGCCGTTTATCATAGGCAAAGTCAAAACCCTGCTGCTGCATGGCCCATTCCATATCCCAGTAAACTTCAGCCATGAAACAGAAACCTGGAACTTTGTCACGAACGGCCTTTATTGCCAATGGCCAGAAGGGTTGTGCTCTGCGGCCCCAAGTCCTTTCAAAAACTTCGGGCAGAATAAGCATAGCCATATCACACCTGACCCCGTCGCACTGGTCGGAGATACGAAGGAGCTCCCTGAACATAGCATCTACGGTTGCAGGATTACTGTAATCAAGCTGCAGTGTGTCAGACCATCCGGCAAAGAAGGGATCGCGCCCATAGGCCAGTATCATATCGCCGTTCCTGCGTTTGATCCGGGTGTAATTCAGGGGATATTTTAGAAGGTCACTCTCTGTTCCGGACACAAAATATTCAGGATGGTCCTCAACCCAGGGGTGGTCCGGTCCCATATGATTGGGTACAAAATCAAGCATGAGTTTCATGCCACGGACACTGAGCTTTTCGCGCAGGCGTCTCAGGGCATCATCGCCGCCAAGGTCAGGACTCACAGTGTAACCGGTGATGGCAAATCCTGAACCGGCAATATCATGCTCCTGCAGATCAGGCAAGGTTTCTTCGAAATCGTGTCTGAACTCCGGGTTTTCACGCGAGACTTTACGGCCAAGTTCACCTGTGCACCATACACTCAGAAACCAGATCCAGTCAAAACCCATTTCTGCAAGGCGATCCAGCTCTGTATCAGGGATATCATCGAGTGTGGCCCGCCGATCCAGGTTCAGGGACAGCTCTGTGAGCCATACTCTCGTATTGATCTGATAAAGTGACGGATATTTTGGGCGCATAAGGTCACCATCTATTTTTCATCTATGAGAATCTTTCTGGTCGCCTTCAGATCCGCGATCTCCTCATTGCTCACCTTTGGATATTCCAGTCCCATATCAATCATTGCTTTGATAATGGCCGAGACGATTACCATGCGGGCATACGACTTATTGTCAGCAGGCACTGCATACCATGGTGATTCTTTGGTTGAAGTATTCCGGATCATTTCTTCATAAGCTTTCATGTAATCATCCCAATAGTTTCTCTCATTGACATCAGCCGTGCTGAATTTCCAGTTTTTTTTCGGATTATCAATGCGCTCAATGAAACGCTTTTTCTGCTCTTTGTTTGAGACATTAAGAAAAAACTTAAGGATTTTGGTACCGTTACGATACAGGTATTTCTCATAATTCCGGATGTCTTTGAAGCGGTTTTCCCAGATATCCTCAGTCACGAATTTTTCAGGCAGTTTTTGTGCCTGCAGAAGCGGCTCATGAACACGCACTACCAGAACATCCTCATAATATGAGCGGTTAAAAATACCTATCCGCCCCCGTTCAGGCATATTCTTCTGACAGCGCCAGAGGTAATCATGGTCGAGCTCTTCCGCGCTGGGGACCTTGAAGGCTGTCACCTGGCAGCCCTGGGGATTCACCCCGGACATGACATGTTTTATTGCCCCGTCTTTTCCTGCAGCATCCAAAGCCTGGAATATCAGAAGCAACGACCACTTGTCCTGAGCATACATTTTATCCTGCAATTCTGCGAGCTCCTCCACACCAAGTTGCAGCGTCTGTTTTATCAGCGGCTTTTCTTCAGGGCCCATGTCAACATCCGGAATTGTACTGTACTTTTTGAGTTGAAATTTATCGCCGTCAGTGACGCGGTATTGTTTTGAGAATTTCCTTGCACGTTCATTCAGCTCTTTTTTGCTTAAGGTGCTTAGATCTTCAGGCTTTGCATTATTTTCTAATGGAACCCTGCCTGAGTTTTTCTTTTTTACCGGTTTTTTCTTTGGAGCCATAATATTTAGATTGATAAGATATAAATATATAAAATTTACCGTTAGCGGGCAAGTAAAACCCCCTCGTTACCGCCAGGGCGTGGTTATGAATACTTATTTACCTTCAGCTTATCTGTCCATCTGGAAGGGTTGATGTACAGGCCATTGACGGGGTTTCTCATTTATTTTTTTCATGACCACCTCAACTGCTTTCATCAGCTGTGTGTCATAGCCTTCTGAATATTTCTTTGAATCGACGTCAATTATGATATCAGGTGTAACACCCTCATTCTCAACTACCCACTCACCTTTCTCATTATATATTCTGTAATCAGGTACTGTCACTTCTCCTCCGTCAATGAGTTGAACAAACATAGAAATACCAACAAGGCCGCCCCATGTTCTTGTACCTATGACAGGTCCCATGTTGTTCCAGCGGAACTCATATGGCAGCTCATCTCCTCCGGAGCCTGCATACCTGTTTGTAAGCAGGGCCATCTGAGCATTAACAGCAAGGAAAGGAATAGGCTGGTCAACCGATTGACGCCGTGTCCAATACCCATGAGGTACTTTGAGCAGCCTCTGCAGGAAGATCTCGGGATCGAGTCCGCCACCGTTAAAGCGTCCGTCAATAATTAATCCTTCTTTCTTTGTTTGTGAATAAAAGTATTTCGGAAAATCTATTGCAGAACCGTTATAAGTATCAGGCAGGTAGATGTAACCTATCTTTCCTCCGGAGGCTTTGTCGACAGCAATACGGTTTGATTCAATCCAGTCCATATAGCGTATATTGCTTTCGCCGCCTGCAGGTTCAACAACCACCTCACGGGCTCCTGCAAGGACGGGTTTTGAGTTGACGGTAAGGGTAATCTGTTTGCCTGCCAGCCCTGTGAAGTAGCTGTATATTTCTTTGTCAGTCTTTACTTCAACATTATTTACCTTCAGCAGGTAGTCTCCTTCTGTTATATTAACTCCCGGTTTTGCCAGTGGCGGCCAGGTTTCCCGTGACCAGTCCTTTTCCCTGTAGATCTTTTTAAATCTGTAAAGGTTATTCTGAAGGTCAACGGAATAGTCGGCACCAAGCATGCCGGTTGTAACCGGATCAGCCTTCCGCCTGGCATCACCACCGTAGACATAGGTATGTGAGGTATTCAGTTCTCCGATCATTTCACCGATAATGAAAGTCAGATCCTGGCGGCATGATGCCTTATCAACGAGCTTCCCGTATTTCTGTTTTATGAAATTCCAGTCCTGACCATGCATTCCGGGTTCATAATAATAATCGCGTTCCATGCGCCATGCCTCGTTGAAGATCTGTTTCCATTCCCTTACAGGCTCATACCATATTTTAAGGAATGACAGATTTACTGGTTTTGCTTCTCCTCCGGCTGCCGGTATTATTGATACGTTTTTCTCTTTAAGGTATATAATGTTTTCGCCATCGGCTGAAAGCTTATAACCATCTATTTCTTCGATAAGTGAAGTTTCTTTCTTTGAGTCAATATTGTAAGAGTAGAGTGACATAGGGCCATGTGTATCAATTTCAAAGCGGTTGAAATTGCCTTCGCTGGCATTTAAATAGAACAACGCGGACTTATTGACCGACAGGTCCCTGTAGTTTCCCTTTTCAAGAGGAAGGGCTTCTGTACGGTCTGCTATTCCCTGAAAATCAATGTTAACAAAAACCGGTGCATCAGTTTTTGATGGCGTCTCAGAAGGGTTTTCCTCATCACTCTTGAACGGGAGAATCGATTTCCCGTCTTTTCTAAGGGAAATTGCATAGATGCCTGCAACCTTCCGGTAGATCATTTCCCATTCAATATCGCAGTACGTAGGAATAAATCTGCGGTCAGATATGAAAATAATAAACTTGCCATCCTTTGTGAAAACCGGATTGAAATCATAAAACAATCCGTTGCTGATGCAGTTGATGGCTTTTGTCTCAAGGCCATAGACATATATCTGATACATAAAATCCTTATTCATTTTTGAGTATGCCAGATACCTGCTGTCAGGAGACCATGAAAAGTCAAAAATGGATTTTACATCAAGTGAGACATCGACATTTTCATATTCCTCCTTATCAACCCTTGTAATATTTTTAGTTGCCACATCAATAAAGTACAATGTCAGAGTCTGATCTGTGTATCCTATTTTTTTGCTGTCCGGAGACCATTTAAGGGTATGTCTGTAGCCGTCTTTACTGGAAGTAAGCTTTATTGCCTCTTCCTTGCCATCAGGATTTACTATATAGATCTCATATTCTCCGGTTTTATCAGAAAGGTAGGCAATCCATTTGCCGTCAGGAGACCATACTGCATCCTTATCCCTTGCTCCGCAATTGTCTGAAATATTTCTTGTAGGACCTTCTTTTTCAGGAACGGTGAAAACCTCTCCGCGGGCAACGATCAAAGCTCTTTTACCGGTTGGGGATATATCTATGCTGTTTATTTCCTTGCTGATATCTTTCATATACGGCCGGGTCTCTTCCATATCGGTCAATATCTGGATCGGGACTTTTTTCGATTGCTTTGAGATCAGATCAAGCGTCCAGATATCTCCGCCAAGTTCATAAACGATTTTATTGCTTCCCTCGTCAGGATGCTGGACATCGTATTCTGTATGTTTAGTTATCTGCTCAATTTTTTGTGTTCCGGTTTCATAGGCATATATATTGAGCACCCTGTCCCTGTCAGAGCTGAAATAGATCTTGTCACCGACCCACATCGGCGTTCTGTCTGAGCCTTTATAATTGCTTATATTGGTTTCCTCATTTGTTTTAAAATCATAGATAAATACTTCCTGAGCCCTGCCTCCCGTATAGCGCTTCCAGGTGGCATTGTCCTGTGAATCCTTATTGTATGCTATTTTTGAGCCATCAGGAGAAAAACTGCCACGAGCCGCATCGTACATTATCATCTCTTCCAGGCCTGTACCGTCGGGTGATACAAGAAACATCTTTACATATCGTGAGGGACTGTTTCTTCCTGATGTGAACATGATTTTGTTTTTGGTTTGATTCCATCCGATAACTTCATCCATGCCAGGGTGGAATGTCAGCCTGGTGATATTTCCGCCGTTGATGTTCATGACGTAAACATCTGAGTTTCCGTCATATTCACCTATGAAGGCAATCAGGCTGCCATCGGGAGAGATCTCAGGATAGTTTTCGCGGCCGTCACTGAATGTCAGTCGGACAGCAGGTCCTCCTTCGGCGGGAGCTTTCCAGATATCGCCGCCACAGGCAAAGACGATGATATTTCCATAAATGTCCGGGTTCTGCATCATGGGGTTCTCTGCGGAAACCAAAGCACCGTTAAACATTAAGATCATCAGGGCTGACGCCATGGGAATGATTTTAAATTTTCTCGGAAGAATTTTAATGTCTTTCATAAAGTTGTGAAATTTGGTAAATGGGATATTGTATAAAATAAAACGGGAATCGAATTCATAATCAAAGGTAAATTACGGCCGGGTGAATTTCAAGCTAATTTTATATAACCAGACAAATAATCAATCTGTCACCACATTCCATTGTCTGACTGACCACTCGGTGATTAATCCGTTTTTGACATAAGGGTCACGGCTGACAAATTCATATGCCACATCAGGGTTTTCGTCTTTAAATATCAGCACGGCCCCGTCAGATGGATCAGCCAGAGCACCGGCCATGACCAGCCGGCCGTCGCTATGATATTCATTCACGAGATCAAGGTGATTAGTGCGGAACGGCGCCCGGCGTTCAATATAATTATCAACTGTTTTGTAAAAAAGGATGTAATACATGACCGTTTCAATTATTGATTTTTCTCTTCAGAGGCTTTCTGCTCTTCGGCCAACCGGGCTATATCTTTTCCGTAGATAATATTTTTCGGATAATCCGTCCTGGTAAGTCTGATCATAGAAAGACCAAGCTCTTCCATCGTGCTGAAGTAGTCAGGACTAAGTTTTTTCCCCAGAGGGAAGAGCCAGTTGACGACTTTATAGAACGAATGTGCCCGTTTCTGTCCCGGATAAGGCTTGATGAATCCCGGCCGATAACCATATGACCGCCTGAACGGCAGCTTACGCAGCTCATTTTCTACCTTTCCTTTTATCCTGGCCCATTCGATCCTTCCTTTCTCCGTACCGTCAGTGCCGGCTCCGGCGACGTATATAAAGACCATATCCTTATTCAGCCTGCTTACTGTCTCACCGAAGTGCATTGTGAGCTCATAAGTTACCTTGAAGTATTTGTCCATTTTCATCCCCACTGAAGAGACACCGAGGCAAAAGAAACATGCATCGTAACCTGACAGCTGGGCCTGAATCGGGGAGAGATCATAAAAGTTCTCATGAATTATCTCTGTGAGCTTTGGATGAGTTATTCCCAATGGTCTCCTGTTGATCACAAGTATTTTTTCAATATCCGGATCATGGAGACAAACAAGTAACACTCCTTCTCCTACCATCCCGGTGGAGCCGGTGATAATGACTTTTAATCCTTTAGGTTCCATAAATATTCAATATTTATCCAAGGAACAAATTAACAATAAAATGAATACTTTTAGAGTATAATACCCAAGTATTAAGATTGATATTCAGGGATCACATGAAAAAAGCATACAAGGCAGATTATCCGAAAATTTTTATTACCATTCTGCGAATGGCCATCGGATGGCATTTCCTTTATGAAGGTGTTTCCAAAATACTGATAAAGGACTGGACCTCATTTTCATATCTGGCAAACACGACAGGACCTTTATCCGGCTTTTATCACTGGCTGGCATCATCTGATGCTCTTCTGCAGGTTGTTGACGTATTAAATGTCTACGGACTGCTGCTTATAGGGTTGGCTCTTGTCACGGGACTGCTTTCGCGTATCGCTTCAATTGCCGGGGTGATGCTTCTGACATTATACTATTTTGCCTATCCGCCTTTTGGAGATTCTCTGCTTGGGTCCGATGAAGCGCATCTTTTTATAATTGACAGGAACTTCATTGAGGCTGCAGCCCTCCTGGTATTGATATTCCTTAACGAGACGGGGTATGGAATTGGCATCCTCATAAAAAACATTCGTTCCGAAAGAGCTGAAAAGGGAGGCCTTACAGGGAGTAAGGTGGAACACTCTGATACAAGGCGTGATGCAATAAGGAACCTGGTTTCGGTACCCTTCCTCGGATTAATGGGATGGGGGGCTGTAAGCACCAATAAAAAATACGGTATCGATGCGCTCTCGGGAGCGACGATCCAGATTGACCGTGCAGCACTTGGCGAACTGAAAGGCAAGCTGCCGATGGGGAAATTAGGAGACCATGAGATCAGCAGGCTGATAATGGGAGGTAACCTGATAGGAGGATGGGCACATGCACGTGACCTTATCTATGTGAGTTCACTTTTCAAGGCTTACAACACTGAGAAGAAGATCTACGAGACTCTGATACTTGGTGAGAATGCCGGGATTAACACCATCAATATAGGTTTCCCGACCAACGCACTGATGGCCAAATACAAGAGGAACACCGGAAGCAGGATCAAGGTGATTTCTCATGTTGCGCCGAATATGGAAAAAGGCGATTATTTCGAGCAGATCAACAAAGCGGTTGACTTTGGCGCTGATATTCTGCAGGTGCAGGGAAACTGGTGCGACTGGCTTGTCCGGGACAAAAAACCGGAGGTCATTCAGGCGATGATTGAGAAGATCAGGTCGCAGGGGATTACAGCAGGTCTGGCTGGCCATACTATCGATTCACTTATTTTCTGCGAAGAGCAGGGCATCGTTCCCGATTATTATATGCTTACAATGCATCATGACAATTACTGGTCAGCTCATCCGCGTGAGAACCGGGTGCCTTTTGAGGTTGACGGCGAGAAATACCTTGATCACAACAGGTTTCATGATAATATTTTCTGCCTTTACCCTGACCGCACCGTCGAGTTTGTAAACAGGTCAAAGATTCCTGTCGTGGGTTTCAAAGTGCTTGCAGCAGGTGCATTAACTCCTGAGGATGGATTTAAATGGGCTATTGAGAACGGTGCTGATTTTGTTTGCGCGGGTATGTTTGACTTCCAGATCATTAAGGATATAAACATCTTCCTGGATATCCTTGCTAACCCGGGGAACAGAAAAAGAGAATTTTACGGATAGATGGTGTATCAAATGTCCACCCCCTAGCCCTGATTCTTCGGTCGGAACCTCTGCTGCAGGCTGGCGCCTCCCTATCCCGACATACTATGTCGGGACTATACGGTCGGCCCTCCCTTTAAAAGGGGGAGAGCTATCTTGCATAAAATCAATAATTTAACAGCGGCTCTCAGATCCCTGCCACAACCACATCTTCGAACACCAGGCTCGGAAGCCTTGCCTGACTATAGATCCAGGGATCATTCGCAACTTCTATGAGTTTATTCCAGAAGTTCAGGTGGTTGTCTGCTATGTTCATCTCAGCGACATTCTGGACGAAGTTGCCTTTTTCGAACAGCTTGCCGATGATGCCCACAGAAAAGTCACCTGTTGTTGAATTGGAATTTCCTCCTATGTAATCGGTTATCAGTATACAACGGGGGAAGTCCCTCATTATAGCTTCTACACTGCGGGTACCGGGAGGAATTATCAGGTTCCCGATTGACCCTGAAGTAGGTTCCCATCCGAGCTTGCGACCGTAATACCAGTCGATCAGGAACTCGTTAATAGTACCTTCGGTGAGCAGATCACGTTTTCTGGCAGGGAAACCGTCGGAATCGTAATACTTCGAGCCGAGGCCCCTTAGAATTGATGGATCGTCTGTAACAGTCAGAAACTTACTGCCGATTGACTTGCCTTTTTTATCTGCAAGGAACGACCTTTTCTGCTGAATACTGCCGCCAGACATAGGATCAAACAAGCCGCCAAGTACACGGGCTGCACCGCGGTTCTCAAGAATTACCGGGATCTTTGTCGTCGCAATTTTTTTACCGCCAAGAAGGTCGAGTGTTCTTGTTGCTGCAACGGTGCCTATCTCTGACAGCGAGGGAAGGTCACTTCTGTATCTGCAGCCAATGTAATTATAACCGGCAGGTCGCCTGTCACCTTCATCCTGCGCTGTCATTGAAGCACCAACCTGGCAGTATGTGCTTTCTGTTGATCCTTCGAAACCATTACTCGATTTTACAAATTCCTCATACGATTCATCATATTCTCCTGCCTCAACCGATATAACTTTTTTGCCGCCTTTCTGCAGGCAGGCTTCTTCTGCCGTTTTGGCCATCGTATGTCTCTCTTCAGGAGTAAGCTTGTTATAATCAGGATCACTAAGCTGCAGATCGGCATCGGATCTTCCTGAGTAATATTTCGGATCGGGAAGAGTACGGTACGGGTCCTCTTCCATAAGATCGGCACTGGCAATCAGATCAGTGATAAACCCTTCCAGTGTTGATGTACGGAAGTCAGGTGTTGACTTAC
Organism: Bacteroidales bacterium; assembly: GCA_017882245.1. GTDB lineage: Bacteria > Bacteroidota > Bacteroidia > Bacteroidales > VadinHA17 > SR-FBR-E99. The sequence continues at coordinate 10,027 of JADGPV010000035.1, forward strand.
CGGCAAACCGGTTATTTATAAACACTTCAAGGTATAATCCATGTGTTGTGGCTTCCTTTATGACTTCGGGTTTGTGGTCACGGTAATTTATTTCAACGGTACGTCTCTTTGAAAGATTAACCCTGCAGTCATTAGCTCCGGCTTTTAAAGTCCGGCTGATAACCCAGTCGGCCAGTTCCGGGAAACTCATCTGTTTATCTTTAATGTATGTCATGACCGGCCTCCTTTCTGCTGTGTTCCTCCGACTGTAAGTGATTTGACAAGGCAGGTAGGCATGCCGAATGAAACCGGTGCGCCCTGCCCGTTCTTACCGCATTGTCCGGCCCCCCCGCGTGACATTTCAAGATCATTTGCCGCCATAGTAATATTGGCAAGCATTTTTGGGCCGTTACCCATGATATTTACATCTTTGATCGGAGAGGTCAGTTTACCGTTCTCGATCAAACGTCCCTGAGAGACATAAAAAGCAAAATCTCCTTCACCTATTTTCACCTGCCCGTTACTTACATCCTCAACATAGATACCGTTGCCTGCCGCTTTGATTACATCTTCTGGAGCATAGTTGCCTCCCAGCATATAAGTGTTGCGCATACGCGGAATAGGGTAATTCTGGAAGTCCTGTCTGCGGCCATTACCTGTAGGTTCTACGCCGTAATATTTAGCAGAAATCTTATCGTGCAGATAGCTCCTGAGTATACCATTCTCAACGAGGATGGTTTTTTGACCCGGAGTTCCTTCATCGTCTACGTTTATGCTTCCGGCAAGGCCGGGAATGGTGCCATCATCGATGATATTGACGAATGGCTCAGCCACTTTCTTTCCCAGCAGTGTGCTGTAAGTGGAAATCTTCTTACGGTTGAAATCAGCTTCCATACCATGCCCTATGGCCTCGTGAAGCAATACTCCCGTCACACCCGGACCAAGGATAACCGGCATCTCACCTGCCGGAGGTTGTACGGCGTCAAACAGCTTGAGCGCATTATTGACTGTTTTGGATGACACTTCATTGATCACTTCGTCTGTGTAGAATGAAAGATCACGGTGTCCGCCAAGGTTCCAGAATGACTGTTCCCGTTTCCCGTTTCTTTCAGCCACCACAGAGGAGTAGATGAAACCAGCCGGCAGGATGTCTTCTGCTATGACGCCGTCGCTTGTTGCGATAAGTATTCGTTTTGTACTGTTTTGGAAACCGGCGTTTACCTTAACAATCTCAGGTGATAATGAGAAACACTTCTGGTTAATACTCTGCAGTAACGGTAATTTTGATTCGACGGGTATACCATTGAAACCAGCTGCAACAGGGTAATAGTCACCAATCTGCTGTTTACTGAATGATGTACTGACTGGCGTCATTCTCTCGTCACACAGAGTTGAAGCTGTAGCAGCAGCTGACATCATTGATTCTTCCGTGAGTTCCTGGGTAAGCCCGTAACCGATCTGTTCGCCTTTAACTGTACGGATCCCAACGCCAAGGGAAATATCCCCATATGACTGGTTCACTTTGCCATCCTCAAGACCCAGATAATTTGATACGGTGAACTCAAAATAAAGGTCAGCAAAATCTCCCCCTCTTGACAGGGCTTTTGCCAGTAATCTCTGGCAGAGTGCTTCATCAATCCCGAATTCTCTCAGAAAATAGTTACCGGATGCCCTGGTGTCAGCAAATTTACAGGCATTGAGATTGGGAAGCAATAGCAATCCACCGCCGGCCAGGGCAGTGCCATAAATGAATTTTCTTCGCGGAATAGGTCTCATTTGTAAGGAGATTAATTTTAAATACCAATTTATGAATATTTTTACTAAGTTAAATTATTTTATCGGGGCTGTTGCCCGCTGGGCTCATGATCAAAGCACGAATTGTCTTCAGGTCACTTCAACACCGTAATTATCGCTTATTCTTCGGCGGACAGAGCATCTCACTGATAGGCACATGGATGCAGCGCATTGCCCTGCCGTGGCTTGTCTATCAGATGACCGGCTCTGAAGTTCTTCTTGGCATCGTGGGTTTTGCAGCACAGATACCGTCTTTCCTGCTTGCTCCTGTGGCAGGAGTGCTTATTGACCGGTGGAGCAGGTACAGGGTGCTACTTGTGACGCAGGTCATTTCAATGATCCAGGCGGGTATACTTGCCTGGCTGAGCCTGACAGGCTCGCTGGAGATATGGCATATAGTAACCCTGAGTCTGATCCTGGGTTGTATCAATGCCTTTGATATGCCGGCACGACATTCTTTTGTCATTGATATGGTTGAGAACAAAGATGACATGGGCAATGCCATAGCTCTGAACTCACTGATGTTCAACGGAGCCAGGCTAATAGGACCATCAGTGGCAGGTATAGTGCTGGCCACCACCGGAGAAGGGATTTGCTTCCTGATAAATGCCCTGAGCTATATTTTCATTATCATTTCGCTTCTCGCCATGCATGTACCCGTTAACAATGAGAAGAAGAAGGAGACACATATATTCAGCGAGCTGAAGGAAGGACTTGCTTATGCTTTTGGGTTCCCGCCAATCAAATCCCTCATTCTTTTGCTGGGGCTGGTAAGTCTTATGGGTGCGTCGTACCAGGTACTGATGCCAGTATATGCAAAGGATATCCTTCACGGAGATTCACATACGTTCGGGTTCCTCATGGGTGCTGCCGGAGCTGGCGCACTTCTCGGGGCAGTTTACCTGGCATCAAGGGAGAGCGTTATGAAGCTGGGAAGATTGATTCCTGCAGCAACCGCGCTTCTGTCTGTCGGATTGGTTGCCATGGCATTTAATACATCATTTCTTGTCTCAATGTTTCTGATGTTTTTTACGGGTCTGGGGATGATGGCTCAAACTGCGGCAAGCAATACAATTATCCAGACCATAACCGATGATGATAAACGCGGCAGGGTCATGAGCTTATATACAATGGCGCTGATGGGTACGGCTCCGTTCGGCAGCCTGCTTGCAGGATGGATGGCAAAGCTGCTTGGCACACCATGGACAATATTTATCGGAGGTGCCGTTTGCCTGATTGGAGCTCTCGCCTTTTATAAAAAGCTTCCCGCACTTAAAAAGATTGTCCAGCCTGTATATGTCAGGATGGGAATCATTCCCGAGGTTGCAGAAGGTATCCAGACAGGCTCAGAACCCCCCGCCGGAGGATAGCCTGATCAAATGTGCCGTGATTTAGGTGACTGTTTCAGAAGAGAAGTTTGACGGTAATCCCACCCGGACCAGCGTATAAGAGCCATTGCTTTTCAGGTTTGTATGCGGCAGGGTTAATTACTGTACCGTATTGTCTGCAGTAGTTCTCATAGTCCTTTATTGCTCTTGACGGCTGGGTCCATATCTGGGCTTCAGTGACAGCAGTATTAAGAGCAAAGTTTCCCAGTCCGTCCAAGAAAGTCCGTTTAAATCCAAGCCACGTAATCAATCCGCTTCCAATATTTATGACGCCTGTAAGTGCGTGCATCTTCCATGAACGTCCTTCTTTTTCCCTGAGGGCCAGCGCCTTCAACATATCTTCGGAATAATCAAGGGATCTGATTTGGCCAGGCTCGTCTTCAACAATATTCGTATTTCCGGATGATGAAGCAGGGTGAGGCATTGGTGCTATTATCTGCCCAAGGGCACCCAGAAGTGTTGTTGCCGATCCCAGGGCCATATCCTGACGAGTTTTCAAATTGTCACTTGTGAAATACACAATACCCTGACCGGCAGTAGCTATACTGTACCCTGCCAGCCATCCATACCACCATATCTGCGCATTTTTTACATCATGATCAAGCATCTCCTGAAGATATTTCACCTGGTCATTTAAAAGAGAATCCGAAACCTGATCCTGGGCTTTAAGAGGAAGAAATCCGAAAATGAAAACTATTATGAACGGAAGTTTTCTCAGCCCTGATTTTCTGTTTATTCTATTCATAAAATATCGGGATTTTTGAAGCTGTGCCGTTTAAATGAGATGACAATGTCAATTGGTTTGATCTTCAGCCGGTCTGTTCAGAAAAGCTGATTCTCTCAGTCTCAGTGCAGCCAGAAAGCTTAAAACCATAAACCCAATAAGTAAGATCAATGGTTTTGTCATTGACCCTGTTGCTGGCGATTTGAAACTGTCCATCCCGAAAATAAATGCAATGCCCGAGATCTGTCCCATGAGAATTAGAAAACCGTTTGAAGTACCTTCAGAGACAGGATAGGTTATCTCGGCACCATACTGAAACCCTACCGGACCTGAGCTAAGCAGGAAAAAACCGAATGCCGTTCCGGAAACAAGAAGCAGCCAGTAATCTGTAGCAAATGTAATACCGGCCAGACTTAAGGTTGCGCCTGCCAGTGAAATGATGATGAAGATGGTTCTTCTTTTATAATGGTCAGATAACATGGGAATAATAAGAGCTCCCAGAATACCTCCGATAATCATAAGTCCTCCGGTGATTCCCGCCTGTTCGGAGGAAAATCCACGCGGGTAAACAATATTTTCAATCCAGGTAGTAACTCCATTGAAGACTCCCAATCCGATAAAGAAGATGAACATAAGCCAGTTAAAGTTCCGGCTGCGAAAGATAAGTTTCAGTCCGTCAACAGCCAGGGCCCGTTCTTCCTGATAGCTATGGCAGGGCGGGGTAAGGGGTCGCTCTTTGGCCAAAACAAAAAAGGTAATAGCTGCCACTGCTGAAAGAATCCCGTAGATTGTAAGCATCCCTTTAATTCCCGACCAGTTTACAAGAAAAGGAGTGAGGATCATAGCTATAAATATCCCCAGGTACATCGACAACGTTCCTAGTCCTGATGCGGTTGCTCTTTCCTTTATCGGAAACCATCTCGCAGCAACCTTGGTGATGGCATTCAGGATGAATGGCTGTCCGATTGCAATCCCTATCTGTGATAACAGGACCAAAGTGTAACTTGACGGGACCAGACCGCGTAATAAACCAAATACTCCCGTAAATGCCACGCCTATTCCGATACCGATACGTATGCCATAAGTGTCTATGAAATATGAGGCAGGAATTGAAATAATGAGATAGACAATCATGAAACACATTGAGAGGATTCCTATCTTCAGATCAGAAACGCCATAAAACTGTGTCGCATTGCTTGTTATTGCTGCAAAAGTGATCCACAGCAACTGGTTGACAGCAGTAATAAACATATAAACGCCGAGCATTACCCATCGGTAACCGTATACTTTAAAGTCTTTTTCTGGCATTTTCAAACAATTTTCAAGTGTGATTTAATGTTGATTGCTTTCACGGGTTCAAAGATTAAGAAAAAAATCGTCTGATGATCAGTTGCTGATAAACATAATATTTAAATCAGAAAAAATCCATCGGTATAAAATGATGATCCGTCGGTAAGTAATTGCCGGATGTCTAAAAGATTTTTAATAACGGACTGCCATTAGTAATTTTGTCTCATCAAGTTTCACAAAATGAAAAGGATGAGCATAAAAGGATTTATTATGGCAGGGGTCATCATTCTGGCTGGCTTGCCCGTTTCTGCTCAGCAGAAACAGTGGACGCTTACAGAATGTATCGATCATGCACTTAATGCAAACATACAGGTTCGCAAGGCGGATGTTTCAACCAGCGTAGGCAAGATAGACCTGCAGCAGGCAAAGGACAACCGATGGCCAAACCTGAGTGCTTCAGCAGGGGAGAATCTGGGGTGGAAGCAAACAACTGACAACGCTGGAACCAGCATATTTGAAGGTTCATCAAGAACCAGTCTCTCTGCAGGCAGCAACGTGGCACTATTCAACGGATTCAGGGTAAAGAACGAGATCAGACTGGCTGAGTTGAATTATAAAGGGCTGCAATACATCACTGAAGAGACGAAAGAAGGTGTTTCTCTCAGCATAATGAATGCTTATCTGCAGGTGCTTTATGCTGAAGAGCAGATAACCAACAGCCGCAACCAGGCAGACGCCACACGTGAGGAGCTTGGCCTGGCGAAAGAGAGACTTTCTCTCGGAGCCATCGCCAACAGCGATTACCTGCAGGTCAAAACACAGCTTGCAAGCGATGAGCTGACACTTTCAAGGGCGACTAGCACATTTGAGATTGACAGGGTCACACTGATGCAGCTGATGGAGTTACCTGCAGACAGTGCATTTGCAATCGCACATCCTGATATTGAAGCAATTATTTCCACCACACCTGCCGCTGAAGCAGCTGACGTGTACAGTGAGGCTCTGAAAGTCAAACCAGAGATAAAGTATGCGGAAATCAGTAAGGAGAGTGCGATGATCGATCTTTATCTGGCAAAGGGAGGCTACTATCCATCGTTGTCTATGGATGCCGGAGTGAGCACTGCTTTTACGGATGCAGCATTAATGGGCTCAGAGATCAGGAACAATTTTGCCACTGCGGTCGGATTGTCTTTATCAGTACCGATTTTCAGCAACAATCAGAACAAATCGTCAGTTTCAAGGGCAAAAGCAGGAATAACATCAGCAGAACTTGACGAACTCAACGCAAGGAACCAGTTACGGAAGGAAATCGAACAGGCATGTCTCGATGCCCGGTCAGCAGTAAGTAACTATAATGCAGCTGTAAACGAGTATGAGGCTTCACTTGAATCATATAAGGTAGCCGAGGAAAAATTTAAACTTGGGGCAATGAACTCCGTCGACTTCCTGATACAGAAGACGAATATGACATCTTCTGAAAGCAGCCTGCTTCAGGCAAAATATGAGCTTGTCTTCAGTTACAAGATCATTGACTTTTACAAGGGAGTCCCGCTTTCGCTTTAATGAAAATGAACAATAAAAAACACAAATCGATGAAAATAAAAAGAGTTATTATAAGTAGTGCATTACTGGCTGTCGCGGCAGCAACCATCCTGATCGTTCATGGATGTAAGAAGAGCCAGTCATACACGTTCGAGACCGCCACGGTTCAGAAGGGCTCCATAACAAATACGGTAACTGCCACAGGTACCCTCAAGGCTATTACATCAGTTGTTGTCGGAACACAGGTATCGGGTATAGTAGAAAAGCTTTACGTTGACTTTAACTCGCATGTAAAGAAAGGTCAGATCCTGGCAGAGCTTGACAAGGTAGCCCTTAATTCGCAGGTCGCCCAGGCTCTGGCAACTCTTGAGAGTGCGAAGGCTGAGACAGAATATGAGCAATCAAACTTTGAGCGTTCGAAGGCGCTTTATGATAAAAACCTGATAGCACAGGCTGACTATGATCTGGCAAAATTCAACTATGAGAAGTCAAAGGCTAGCCTGAAGAATGCAAAGGGCAGTTATGACAAGGCGGTGGTGAACCTTAAATATGCAACGATTTATGCTCCCATTGACGGAGTTGTAATGAACAGGGCGGTTGATGAAGGGCAGACCGTAGCAGCAAATTTTAACACTCCGGAGATCTTTACAATCGCTCAGGATCTGACACAGATGCAGGTTGAGGCTGATATTGATGAGTCTGACATAGGACAGGTAAAAGTAGGGCAGAGGGTTGAGTTTGGTGTTGATGCATTTCCTGATGATAAATTTGCCGGCACTGTGATGCAGATCAGGCTTTCACCTAAGACAACATCCAATGTTGTTACATATACGGTTATCATTAATGCGCAGAATCCTGATCAGAAACTTCTGCCAGGAATGACTGCCGACATAGTTATTTACGTCGAGGAGACCGCAGATGTTCTCGTCATTCCGTACAAAGCCGTAAAATTCACTCCTGAAGCAGATTACCTTGCCAGGATAGGGAAGGAGATGATGACTAAAGGTAGCATTCCGGGCACGCCGGCAGGTGCAGGAAGCAGGCCACAGGGTGTGCCTTCAGGTCAGATGCCTGGGGGATCAACGAGTCCTGCGGGTAATAAGATGCCAACTATGGTATGGGTGAAGGAGAATGAAAGCATCCACGGAGTACATGTAGTGCTGGGTCCGAACGACGGTGATAATATCGAAGTTAAATCAGGTCTTAAGGAAGGCGATCAGGTTGTCACAAAGATGACTGGTGCATCAGCAAAAGACAAGAAGACGAAACAAATGGCCACGAATCCTTTCATGCCCAGGCGTCCGGGTAGTGTGACCAAGAAAAAAACAACAACAAAAAGCTGAAAATGAGCGCAATAATAAATATATCATCACTGAAGAAGGATTATTACATCGGAGAGGTAACGGTACATGCTCTGAGAGGTATCGATCTTCAGATATCGGCGGGAGAGTTTGTAGCCATCATGGGTGCCAGCGGCTCGGGCAAATCAACAATGCTGAACATAATTGGCTGCCTTGACAAGCCTACATCAGGGACTTATTATCTCGATGGAATAAATGTTGCAGAGATGTCGAAGAACGAGAGAGCTGCCATACGCAACCGCAAAATAGGGTTTGTTTTCCAGGCTTATAACCTGTTATCACGAACATCAGCCCTCGAGAACGTTGAATTGCCTCTGATGTATAATCCTGGTATAAAGGCTAAGGAAAGGAAAGAAAGGGCACTCGCTGCCCTGGAAGCAGTAGGTCTGCAGGAGAGGATGGACCACATGCCGAACCAGCTCTCGGGAGGTCAGCAGCAAAGAGTGGCGATTGCCCGCTCGCTGGTAAATGATCCCGTAGTCATTCTTGCTGACGAGGCCACAGGTAACCTTGATACGCGTACCTCGTATGAGATCATGGCTCTGTTACAGGAACTGAACGAAAAAGGCAAGACCATCGTTTTCGTCACGCATGAGCCTGATATAGCACGCTGTGGCACACGAAACATAGTCTTCCGCGACGGACATCTTATCAGACAGGAAGAAGTCAGTAACCGGCTGATAGCAACGGAAACGCTGAAAGCGTTACCGGTAGAGGAGGACTAATAAAAAACAGGATCATGAAATTGGGAAATCTTTTTAAAGTGGCAATGAATGCCCTCAGACGCAATAAGATGAGGTCATTCCTGACGATGCTGGGTATAATTATCGGTGTGGCTTCCGTCATAACGATGCTTGCCATAGGTCAGGGTTCCAAGAAAAGCATTGAGGCTCAGATAGCAAGCATGGGGTCAAATATGCTGTTCGTTATTCCGGGCAGCATGAGAATGGGCGGCGTTCAGCAGGGAACTTCAGGATCCCAGAGACTGACTGTTGCTGACGTGAATGCCATCAGGACAGGGTGCGACGCCATTATCGCTGTTTCGCCCGAGGTGAGAGCGGGCGGACAGGCCGTTTATAGCAGGTCTAACTGGCCAACGACTATTTACGGAGGGAATGAGAAATATCTTGAAATAAAGAGCTGGGCAATCGTCAGCGGAAGAAACTTCACCGCCGAAGAGGCTAAAGGATCTGCAAAAGTGTGCCTTATTGGCAGGACGGTTGCTGATGAACTATTCGGCGAGGGCACCGACCCGACCGGAGAGATGGTTCGTTTTAAAAACATCCCTTTCAGGATTATAGGTCTCCTGAAAGAGAAGGGACAGAACAGCTTCGGACAGGACCAGGATGATGTACTTATTGCGCCTTATACAACCGTTCAGAAAAGGATACTTGCCCAGACATATATACAGTCAATCCAGATGTCGGCAAAAAGTGCTGAAGCATCTGCCCTGGCGCAGCAACAGGTTGAAGCCGTGCTGCGCCGTACTCATAAGCTGCGCGAGAATGAGAACAATGACTTTGAGATAAGGAGCCAGGAAGAACTGGCAACCACGATGACTTCCGTAACAGACATACTTACCATTCTGCTTGGAGCGATAGCCGGAATATCATTGCTGGTTGGAGGCATAGGGATTATGAATATCATGTATGTATCTGTCACCGAGCGCACGAGGGAGATAGGTCTTCGCATGTCAATAGGCGGCCGGGGAGCAGATATCCTGATGCAGTTCCTTATCGAATCAATAATGCTGAGTGTTTTCGGCGGCCTGATCGGTATTTTGCTTGGATTTGCCGCTTCAAAAGTTGTTGGGGCTCTTACCTCATGGCCGATCACCGTTATGTGGAGTTCAGTAATTCTTTCATTTGCCGTGTGCACCGTGATCGGAGTGTTCTTTGGATGGTATCCGGCACGAAGGGCTTCAGAACTTGATCCCATTGATGCATTGAGGTATGAGTAAAATGAGTCAAAATTGATAGCTTTGAAAAAGTATGAAGAGAACAGGAAATATCAGACAGAGAAAAGGGTGGGGTGTGCTGTTGCATATCACAGGGTGGATAATTCTTTTTATTTTACCACAGTTTCTTGTGACCGGTGGTGGATTTGAAGATCTGCGTACTACTCTTATAGTCTTTTTTAATACGCTCGTCTTTGGCATCATCTTTTATGTCAATTATCTCTGGCTGATACCATTGCTGCTGCACAAAGGAAGATGGCCCCAGTATGTTGTTGTCATGCTTGCCCTTGTAATAGCAGTTCAGTTTGCTTCGAATATCGCTTTCAGGAGAGCATTTCCTCCGACACCGGCTGTTGAGCAGCGTATAAGGGAAGCAAAACAAAGGGGTCATGACAATAGAAAAGGCAGACCATCATGGGCAAGGATGGCAGTATATAATTATTTCATCACTGCCTTTCTGGTGACTGGTTTTGCTGTAGGACTTCGGTCCGTTGAGCAGTCTGTGGAGAAGGAACGGGAAATCAAGGAGCTTGAGAAGGAAAAGCTGAACTCTGAGCTGGCATTACTTAAGAATCAGGTCAGCCCGCATTTCTTCTTTAACACATTGAATAATATCTATTCCCTTATAGAAATAAATAAAGAGGATGCCCGGGAGGCGGTGCTGAGCCTGTCAAAGATGATGCGGTACATGCTTTATGAATCAGAGCAGGGTAACACAAAACTCAGCAGGGAGCTGGAGTTTATGAAGGTATATATTGATCTCATGAAGCTGCGCATTAATGATAAAGTCAAACTTACGGTGGATTTCCCGGAAAAGTATGATGACATTGACATTCCGCCGCTGCTCTTCATACCTTTTATTGAAAATGCTTTCAAGCACGGAGTAAGCTATCAGAAATCATCATTCATCCGGATCGGGTTGTCGATGGAAGGTGATGTTTTACATTTCCGGACTGCTAACAGCAGCAACGGAGGGAGTAATGGAGCATCACAGGAAGACTCAGGCATAGGTCTTGACAACGTGCGCAAACGCCTTGCTCTTCTCTATCCCGGAAAGCATGAGCTTAACATTACAAATGAAGAGTCAGTGTACAGCGTTGAACTGAAGATAATTACAGGAAATAAAACAATCTGATGATAAAAGTTGTCGCCATTGATGATGAACCTTTGGCTTTGAAGCTAGTAAAGGGGTATATTGAAAAGACACCTTTTCTAGAACTGGCAGGAGCCTTTGATAATCCTGTTGATGCCGTAAGTTTTATTAATTCAACTGATATCGACCTTGTGCTGCTCGATATACAGATGCCCGATCTGAATGGTACTGAACTTGCCGGAGTCATTGCGGGAGGACCAAAAGTGATTTTTACCACTGCTTATGAGAAGTATGCCATTGAGGGGTTCAGGCTTGACGCAGTGGATTACCTTCTCAAACCCTTCAGTTATTCCGAATTTTTAAAGGCGGTCGGGAAGGCACAGAAAATCATTGAACTTGAGAGAAAAGTGCTGCCATCTCTTGAGATAAAGAATGACTTCCTGTTTCTTAAATCTGAATACAAGATCAGGCGTATAAATTTTTCCGACATACAATATATCGAGGGTCTTAAGGATTATGTCAAAATCTTTTTGACAGGTGAGAAGAAACCCATTCTTTCATTATCTACCTTAAAGGCCCTGGAGGCCAGGCTGCCAGAAGAGAAGTTCATGCGGGTACACAGGTCTTTCATTGTCAACCTTGACACTGTGAAAGTAATTGAGCGCAACCGAATTGTCTTCGGTGATGTGCGTATTCCGATCACAGATCAGTACAAAGGAAATTTTCAGAGATTCCTGGACAGGAATTTTATTTGATTTTTGTTTATCTCAGACCAAACCGATACGAAAATTTGACAAGGAAGACGTTGAACGGTTTGTTATCGGCAAAGAGGTTATTTGCTTGTGTTGCAAGGTCAAATGTTCCGTCATCAGTAAAATAATTCCTTGTTTGTGACCAGACAAGATATGCGGTTGACCCGGGCAGAAACTCCCATCGTACAACCAGGTTGTGCAGGTATTCACTTATCGTGAAATCAGGGTTCTCAAAGCTATAGTCAACAGTACCGTCAAGGTTTTCATCAATGTTGTAGATTCCATCAGCGTCATTAAACATGATTTCAGCAGGGAGATAGTTATGAAAGCGGTCAGTATAAATTTCTTCAGCTGCAGACTGATCGGTTATATATTTAAATTCATTGTAATCACCTGATCCGAAAAATGGCTGTCCCCAGTACTGTATTGTAAGATCAGGGGTGATGTTATAGTCAATCCTGAACGACAGGCTCAGTATTTTCTGGTCGATAAAACCGAAAACATAGCGTGGAGCATCAACTCCATTAATAATTGAGGCCGTGGTGACGTACTGCATCTTATTAAATGTCTGTTCCCACCCGGGCTCAACGCTTAAGCTAAGGGTGCTGACAGGCCTGTATCTCAGGTCGAGGCTTATAGCTGTGCTTTTGAATACATCTTCAAACCCCCATCTGTAGTCAACATTGAGCTCAGCCACAAACTTTTTACGATCGTCTGTATCAATGCCTCCGTATACAGCTGCATTTCCGGGCACCTTGATCGAGGGTCCGCCGCGCAGCAGATTATTATCAATCTCGTTGCCGTAAACCTGTCCGCCGAAATAAGTGGACCACAGGTTCCTGAATTGCGTCTGCCAGGAGAATTCACTTCCAAGGTTAGTCAAAGTCCCCCCAAAATCATGAGCGTGTATGATATTCGTACCGAAGCTCATCTGGTTAAATATGCTGAATGGCTTGTAGATATTATAATTGAATACGGCTACGCCTATATACTGGTCTGCTACCCGCATATACCCGATATCATTCAGTTCCAGGCCTGGCGATTTCCAGGAGGACAGATAAATAACATTGAAGTTACCGCCTATTTTTCCGGCCATCAGATTACCGCCAAAACCACTCAGTGAAGTCCTGGTTGTGTCATATTCAACATAATCGGCATCAGGCCTGATAAAATTATGGATAGCAGAGCGTTGTGTACGGGCAATGTCTGCTGCAGTACCCTGGATGTTGCTGAAGGCAGTCCGTAACTGGAAAATATAATTCTTGTCACCGAAGTATTGAGTAAAGTCAATACCGCCTGATGTGGCATTTTTATGGTAATAATCTTCTGTAGTCGGTTCGATTGACCTGATGGTACTTGTCATCATCCCTCCGATTATTGTATTGCCCTCTTTAATGTCTTTCTGAACTCTGGCGACAGCAAAATTGGCAAACGGTTCGGCAGTTACATAGGTCGTCTTACCGGTCTCTTCATTATAAACTTTTGTGCTGACCTCTGCAGTGACTGCCTCCAATGCTCCGACAGACCACCCCTTACCTGACTTCCCGGTAAGCTTTGCTGCTCCAAGGATCGGCGTGAATGATGGCGTATACGTATATTCATTTTCGCCAGGTGAATAGGGCAACCTTGGATTTCGGCCTATCCTCCTGGAATAAAAGAGATTATCATTCCCGGAGCTGCCCTGTCCAAGTCCGAGGTTATAGTCAGTAATATTCTTGCTCTCTATAAAAAACGGTCTTTTCTCCTCAAAAAATGATTCAAAGGCAGTGAGGTTCACTACCGAAGGATCAGCCTCCACCTGCCCGAAATCGGGATTAACCGTCAGGCTTAATATCATATTGTTTGTAATCCCGATCTTGGCATCAATACCAGCGGTGGCTTTGAAGTCAGTGCCATCGAGCCAGGGATTGCCCGCTTCGCCTTCATAGGTTTCAAGTTTGGCCACGCCATATGGGGTGATATCGAACAGGGTACGCGGTTTTATGTTTTGTATCCCTTCCAGCAACCCTGCCTGATGAACTAAACCTGAGGTGTTTCTTGGGATAGGCTGCCAGAAGTCAGTTTCATCATGACGATAAATGATTCTCTGCACTTCAAATCCCCATATCTGGGTTTCACTGGCAGAAAAGCGAAGCTGTGTAAGAGGTATACGCATCTCTGCGGTCCATCCCCAGTCAGTGATACTTGTTTTAACGTACCAGATAGGATCAAAAGTTTCATCCTCGGAAGCGCCATCATCAGTCATAACCAGATCGGTTTTAACACCTGCAGCACTTACTCCGAATCCGAATGCAGTCCGGAGGTCATGGTATGAATCAAAGTAGACATAAAGCTCATCTCCGTCCGGGTTATCACGCCTAGACATGCGTGACACAATACTGTCAGGGGCAGTATCGTAAGCCTTGATGGCAACATATATATTGCTGTTATCATAAAGAACCTTGAATTCGGTTTTCTGGCTTACCGGGGCTCCTTCAGCGGGTTGAAACTGAACGAAGTCACCGCCCCATTCACCCTTGGTCCATGTTTCATCGGAAAGATCTCCGTCGACTACAGGAGGAGTTGTTGTTGTAGTAGTAGTATAAATTCTTTTCTCATATTCCTGGCCATTTAACCAAAACGGAATAATGAGCAATAGCAGGAGAAGGCTTATCTTCATGGCACAGGTTTGCAGAAGTACAGTTTAAGATTCTGCAAATTTATGCAAATTATATAACCTACCGCAATCCGAACCTGTAAGTAAATTTTATAAGAAAAACATTATATGGTTTATCTGCAGTATATAGGTTATCAAGGTTTTGACTGACAGAAAAAGAACCTGTCGGGTCATAATAACTGCGCGTTTGTGACCATACGAGGTAAACCGTTGATCCAGGGCGGAATTCCCAGCGGAGCACCAGGTTCGAAAGGAATTCGTCATAATTATAATCAGGATTATTAAAACTATACTTGACCAGGCCGGCATTATTTTCGTCAACATTATACATATTGTCCGCCTCGTTATATTGTATTTCACTGTCTGTGAAAATATGGTAACGGTCTGACAGGCTTTCTGCCCTGGGCTCGGTCACGACTTTATAAGTTTTATAGTCCATTGCTGCCAGGAAGGGCTGTCCCCAGTATTGGATTGTCAGGTCTGGCGTAATATTATAATTCAATCTAATAGACATCCTTACTATCTGCTGATCAATCTGGCCAAGGATATAACGGTCATCACCCGGAATGTATGTCACATACTGTAGTGTATTGCTGCTTTTTGAATATGACGGTGACAAGGTCACAGAAAAAGACTGTCCCGGCTTGGCTGTAAGGTCTATACCTGCGGACCATGATTTTGCAGATTCTTCACCTCCTCTTCCGGTGTTAGCCCATAATTGAGCATAGAATATTTTTGAACTATTTGTGCCGATATTGAAAAAGCCGTTCAGGTTTGAAGGATACAGCATGGAGGGCCCTCCGCGCAGGTGGGTATTGGAAAGGGATTCGCCGTCATAATTTGCCCCAAAACTTGTCCACCACAGGTTCTTAAATTCTGTATAAAGGCTCAGATTACCACCGGTAAAAAGGTGGGTACCTCCGAAGTCCCATCCTGTCCAGAAGTTAGCGTTAGGCCTTATCTGGTTAAAGATACTGAAAGGCTTGTCAAATCTGTAAGCAGACCATAAGCCTGTAATAAGCGCATCTGCGCTCTGCAGGTAACCGACATCATTAAGGTCAAAGCCAGGTGACTTATAGTGGCCAAAAACCGTAAAGTTCCAGTGACCACCGACTTTACCGGCCTGTATTGTCCCTCCATAGCCATTCAATGATGTGCGGGTCGTATCTACTTCAACATAATCAGCATCAGGCCGCTGGTAGTAATGCACTGAAGAATATTGAAGACTTTCAATTGCCTTAGCGCTGCCGGTGAGATTACTGACTCCGGTTGCGCTTGACACCATCCAGTTCCTGTCTTTGCCAAAATAATGTGAGAAGTCAATGCCGGCAGTGTTGGCATTGCTGACAAGTCCGTCAATTCCAGTACCGTCAAGGAAGCGATGGGTGTTGGTATAAGCCCCGCCAATCACTGTCTTACCTCCACCAAAATCTTTCTTGATCCTTGAGACGAAGTAATTGGAAAGCGGCTCAACAGTCTGGTATGATCTTTCGCCAACAGAATCTATCTCTGCCTTTCCTTCAGCTGTTATTGCTTCAATAATACCGATTGAAAGGCCGTCAGGAGTCTTGCCTGTGATTTTGGCAGCGCTGATGATTGGAGTAACGCGTGGCATTTTGGCGAATTCATTTATTTCTGTTTCTGCACCGAGATGGGGGCTGCGGCCAATCCTCCTTGAGTAAAAAAGATTGTCATACCCAAGGTCCCCGTCACCGAGCCCGGTCTTAAAGCTTGTTATATTATTCCCCTCAATAAAGAAAGGCCTCTTCTCTTCAAAGAATATTTCATAGGCAGTAAGGTTCACCTGAGAGGGGTCAGCTTCTACCTGACCGAAGTCAGGATTTACCGTCAGATCGAGTGTCATGTTGTTGGTTAAACCGATCTTGGCATCAAGGCCTCCGTTGAATTTCCCTTTACTGCCGGTAGCAAAAGGATTACCCTCTTCTGCTTTAAAATTTTCAAGGCTGCCTACCACGAAAGGAGATATATCTGCCTGTTTTCTCGGTTTGATGCCTGAAAGACCAGTTAGTGTCCCGAAATTATGCACTAAACCTGAGGCATTCCGGTCTATTGGCTGCCATACTGACATCTCCTGCTTGCGGAAAAGCTGTCGAAGTACCTCCAATCCCCATATAGTGCTGTCAGACATCCTGAATCTAAGCTGTGTAAGCGGAATCCTCAGTTCAGCGGCCCAGCCCCAGTCGTACATCTGTGCATCTGTGTACCAGATAGGATCCCACGTCGCGTCTTCGATCTGTCCGTCGTTTGCCTCCAGGAAATCGTTTTTTACACCTGCTGCATTCACAACAAAGGCAAAACCTGTCTGAAGGTCATGATAGCTGTCGAACATAATGCCGACCCAATCCCCGTCGGCGTTATCCCTTCTTGAAATACGCCGGCTTGCGCTGTCAGGAGCAGTATCATAGGCTTTTATGGCGACATAAATATTATTGTCATCAAACATCACCTTGAATTCCGTTTTCTGGCTTGGAGCCGTTCCGTTATCCGGTTGAAACTCGGTAAAGTTTCCATCCCAGGTGCCGGCCTGCCAGGCTTCATCTTCCAGAGATCCGTCAATAACGGGAGCTGCGGATGTAAATGTTGCATTGTAGCTCCTCCTTGGTATTGAGTCCTGCGCGCTGAGCAGGGTGCATAACATCAGAACAGATGCGGCAAATGCAAATCTTTTCATGGCGGAAAGGTTAATAGTCCAAAAGCAAGTATGTAATAAAGACCGGAAGGGGGAGTGATTGCTGCATAAAAATGCTTATTTGGAATAATTCCAGATAAGGCAGCAGGCAATAGAGAAGCGACCGTAAAGTCCCGATATAGTATATCGGGATAGGGAGCTGTCAGACTACAGGGCGAGCAATAGGCAGCAGGAAGCAAGGATCAGAACAATTCGTATGTGTTACCGGTATGGGCAAGGAATTTGAAAAGCCCTTCACGGGGGATGATCAGCGAGGCAGTGTTAGTATTTGGATGGAACGATAGTTTTTCATGATCAAGCAGGGTTTTGTCAATGAACAAGTGAACATGATGTGAATGGTCATTGATAAGTCCGAACGGAGATACTGAGCCCGGTGTGAGACCAAGGTACTGCATCAGCCTGCGGTCAGATGCAAAAGTAAGTTTCCCCTGCTGTAGCTGTTTTTCCAGGTCATGTATCTTCAGTTGTGAACTGTAGTACAATATGACAAGGTAATGTCTGTCGCCCTTGTGATTACGGAGGAAAATATTTTTGCAGTGACCTGACTCAATGCCGGTCCAGTATTTCATTGCCTCTTCCACCGTGTGTACGGGAGGGTGTTCAATGTACTCAAAGGATATCTTAAGGTCATTGAGCAGAGCGTATAGTTCTGCCGGGCCCCTCATTTATCGGTCTTCGTTTTCGGGCAATATTTGAGATCGATGTCGCAGAGCAATGCAAGATCTTCACCTGCTTCACGGAGGTCAGTATCTTCAGCGTCATAATGCCATTCAATGACAACAGGTACTCCTTCATTGTTCAGCTCCTTCAGGTGGGTGAAGATATCGAAGAGGAATTTTGCTGATGATGAATTGAAATATTCTAGATCGAGCTTGAAAAGAAGGGGCTTTTTATCTGTATACGGATTGTTCTGCTTTAATGAGGAAGCGAATTCTTTCAACCAGTCGATCAGAGGATAATAAAGTTCCCGCACGTCTTCAGGCGCTGAATTTCCTGAAATGATAAATTTATTTTCACCGGGAGATAGTATTATTTCCGGTGTTATATCTGTGGCATGGTGAATAAAGCTGTTCATATTCCCCTTTTATGCAAATCTGCAATTTTTTTTTATAAAAGACAATATAAGGTTATCAATATATTATATGAGCCGGGGATCATCTTTTTCGGGATTAAAACCCGTGTCTTCGGAAAGAGCACTTTCTCTGGAGGCGTTGACAGCAAGGATGTCACATCGCTCATTTTCAGCATCATTGTTATGTCCTTTTACCCAGACAAGGGTTACGTTATGGCGTCTGTAGAGGTCCAGGAAGCGTATCCAAAGATCCTGATTTTTCTTTTTCTTAAAATATTTTCGCTCCCAGTCGAATACCCAGCCTTTGTTTATTGCGTTGGCAAGGTACTGTGAATCAGTATGCAGTTTCACGGGTGTGCCCTGTTTTTTCAGCGCTTCCAGTCCCTTGATGGCGGCCATAAGCTCCATCCTGTTGTTTGTAGTGAGTCGGAATCCCTCTGAGATCTCTTTCCGGTGTTTTCCGGAAATAAGCACAACGCCGTAGCCTCCCGGACCCGGGTTACCGCTGCAGGAGCCGTCGGTGTAGATGATTACCTCATTGACCATGTGTAAGTGCCAGGCCGGTATTATTGAGAAAGAGTCTGATAGCTATTGCCAGGAGGATGATGCCGAAGAACTTTTTAAGAATAATCAGTATGGTAGGGCCAAGAAATTTTTCAATTGTTGTAGTCATTTTCAGCACGAAAAAGACAACACCAATATTCAGAAGTAAAGCAATAAGGATGTTAATTGTATGATATTCCGCCCTTAAAGAAAGGATTGTAGTAATTGAACCTGCACCGGCGATGAGCGGGAATGCAATAGGTACAATTCCTCCTCCGCCGGGGGAATCCTGTCTGAAAAATTCCACGCCAAGAACCATCTCCATACCGATGAGAAAGATGATGATTGAACCAGCAATGGCAAACGCTTTGATATCGACACCGAAAATCCCGAGAAGCTTCTCGCCGAAGATCAGGAAAGCGAGGAATATACCAAGTGAGGCCAATGTCACCTTAACGGGTTGCACGTCTCCTGTTTTTGCCTTGAGATCCAGTATGATGGGGATAGATCCGATGATGTCAATAATTGCAAAGAGCACCATGAAGCAGGCTAAAATTTCAATGAAATCGATGTTCATGTGTAAAATTTCGGCAAAGATAGTAAAGCCTGGGGCAAGGTGCAAGGGGCACGGAGTGACGCCCAATCTGGGCGTCGTGGCGAAAAAAAAAGGGTCACCGAACCGGCAACCCTTTGCACCATCCAGCATGTCAAACCTACTGCCTGATATCCATCTCCTTCAGAAGGTGGCCGGCGCCGGAGTATATATCAATGACCCAAAGCACGTACCTGATGTCAACGCATATGGATCTCTGAAGCTCAGGTTCAAATTCAATTTTATCTGTCATAGCTTCCCAGTTACCATCAAATGCAATGCCGATGAGCTCGCCGTTACCATTGACCACAGGACTTCCGGAGTTGCCGCCGGTGATATCATTGGTAGTTATAAAACAGACCGGCATATATCCGTCAGGAGAAGCGTAACGTCCGTATTCTTTTCTGCCATTGAGGTCAATCAGACGCTGCGGCAGATCAAATTCATAATCGCCCGGTTTGTACTTCTGCACTACACCGTCAAGCGTGGTGTACCAGTTATAATGCACCGCATCATAAGGATAATAATCAAGCACTTTTCCGTAGGTCATCCTCATTGTGAAGTTGGCATCGGGATATTTTGTTTTTTCCGGAGCAAATTCCATCACACCGGCAATATATGTGCGCTGTCCTTTTGAAAGGTCTGCGTTGTAGCTTTCAAGGTCCTTCTGAAGGCCTGTACGTACTGTACTGACTGATCTGGCAACAATGTAGGCAGGGTCTTTCTGTAACGTCCTGAGGTTTGGTTTGGCAAGGAATGCCCTGTACTTATCAGGATTGGTTAAGAATGATCTGGTGAACATGTCATCAACAAATGCATCTATATTGCCTTTGAATTTCCTGTCAATAATTATATAAAAGTCGGGCCAGAACTTCGGATCGACATCTTCCTTAAAGAGTTTCAGCATAGCCTTTGTCACCTTCCTGTCAGTAGGATAATTATAATCTTCATAGAAATTATCCATCATTTTCATAGATCTCTCCGTAATGCCTGCGACTTTGTCTTTATCGCCATTTACGAGGGCTTCTTCAAGAGGCCTGAGCTGGCCGGCTATGCCTATCAGTTCACATGAACCTCTGAAAACTTCGTTCATATACTGCTGGGCATTGTATTTTTCGGCCCTGGCTTTCACTGCGTTTTCAATGAGTGCGAGTGCATTGCCGTATTTCTCAATGCGTGCTGGATCAGCGTTTACCCACCTGGTGAATTCAGCTTCAAAAGCTTCTTTCTTTGCTTTTGTCCCGAGACGTCCGATCACTTCGTTCTGCCCGATAGAATATTTCCAGTAATTTGATGAACCTGAGTATTTTGAGGCATATTGAATATTTATCTTCGGGTCGGCCATCATATCCTTCATCAGGATATCCTGTCTTATCCCCCGGATTTTGATCCTGTCGGCATTGACAATCTTCATTGTCTCATCAACCTCCCAGGAGGTCATGTATCTTGTTGTGCCGCCCGGGTAACCAAGTATCATTGTAAAGTCATTCTTCTGGAGGTTCTTTATTGATACCGGGAGGTAATATTTAGGTTTGAGGGGGACATTATCTTTTGAATATTGCGCCGGTTTGCCATCGGGGCCCATATAAACCCTGAAGACGCTGAAATCGCCTGTATGGCGCGGCCACATCCAATTATCCGTGTCAAACCCGTATTTACCGATTGAGCTTGGGGGTGTTCCGACAAGCCGTATATCGGTGTAAACCTCGTTTACTATCAGGAAATACTGGTTTCCGCCGTAGAAAGGCGTTACCTGTGCACGGTATTGAGTGTCTTTGATTGCTTCGGCAGTGATAGCTGCACTTTCTGCCATAACTGCCTCACGGCGTTCTGCTTCGGTCATGCTGGTGTTTGTCTTGCCGATGACACGCGATGTGACATCTTCAATACGTATCAGGAAGATCACGCTTAGCCCGGGATTGGGGAGTTCTTCCTCGCGTGTCATAGCCCAGAAGCCGTTTGCAAGGTAGTCGTGCTCAACGGTACTGTGGTTCTGGATGGATCCATAACCGCAGTGGTGGTTGGTAAGCAGGAGGCCTTCAGGTGAGACTATCTCTCCGGTACAGCCTCCGCCAAAGATGACAACAGCATCTTTCATGCATGCTTTGTTAATACTGTAGATATCTTCGGCTGTTAGTTTCAGTCCCATTTCGGTCATGGTACCAATATTCAGCTTTTCAATGAGTGGCAGCAGCCACATACCTTCATCAGCCCTGGCCTGGAAGCCGGAGAAAGAAACAAGGATTACAAGGATAGATAAGATTTTTTTCATGAGATACAGCAGTAAATGTTTTTGCGAAGTGCCAAAGATATCATTTTCCGGTTTCCGGAAACTGATTTTAACATTTTATAAGAAACGGAGTTCGGTCTGCAGGTCCCTGAGGTTAAAGGTGAGGCGGTGGTAAGGGGTTATGCCGTGATCAGTTATCGCCCGGCGGTGTTCAGGTGTCGGGTAGCCCTTGTTACGGTGCCAGCCGTACATAGGGTACAGGGCATCAAGTTCTTCCATCAAGCGGTCGCGTTCTGTTTTTGCGAGTATGGAGGCAGCGGCAATTGCGAGGTAGGTGGCGTCGCCATGAACGACAGTCTGGTGGGGAATATTACTGTATGAATAGAATCTATTGCCGTCTATAAGCAGCAGGAGCGGGGTTACTTTCAGGGTGCTGATAGCGCGGTGCATAGCGGTTATTGATGCACGGAGTATGTTCATGTTGTCTATCTCGGTGTTGCTGCATGAAGCTATGCTCCAGGCTATGGCATTGGATATTATCTCTTCGCGGAGTCTGTCGCGCCGGCGTGGGGAGAGCAGTTTTGAGTCGTTCAGTTCCTTATTGCGATATTTTTTTGGAAAGATCACTGCTGCGGCAAATACCGGACCTGCCAGGCAGCCACGGCCGGCCTCGTCGCAGCCGGCTTCTTTTATTCCGTTGAGGTACCAGGGTTTGAGCATCAGGGTTTGTCATTTACGGTTTTGATGATGCAGTTCCACATTTCTGTGGCGGCGTTATCCCAGGTATAACGTTCAGAGTTACGTTTTCCGTCTTGAGTGAGGCGGCGGCGCAGCGCCTCGTCGGAGACGAGGCGCGCCATAGCCTCGGCTATGGCGTCTGCGTCGGCGGGGCCGGCGCAGAGCGCTGCGCCGCCGCTGACCTCGGGCAACGATGAGGTGTCGGACAGTATGCACGGCGTACCGCAACGCTGCGCCTCAACAACAGGGATACCGAAACCCTCAAACCACGGAACAAAAATGAGAGCTACAGCGGCGCCATACAGACGCCTTAATACATTACGGTTTACCGATCCGGTAAAAAGTATATCCGGTCCGAATGGGGAAGCCTCCAGCGCCCTGTCAATATCCCTGGTCAGGTATAGCCTCCTGCCTGCAAGAAGCAGGACATGGCCGCTTCTGTTATCCTTTCTGAAGAGATCGTAAGCCTTTATGACCGTCCCGATGTTCTTGCGGGGAGAGAAGTTGCTCACAAAAAGAAAATATGGCCTGCCACCCGTGAACTCCCGTCTCGTTTCCTCAGCCTCACCCGGCAAAGGCGGAGTGAAAATATCTGCCACGCCATTGGACACAATGTCAATCTTATCAGGATCAATCCCATAGGTCGCTGAAATATCATCTGCCGAGAACCGTGATACCGTGGCCACCCTCGCCGCCTTCTCTGCGAACAGAGGGAAAAAGTGACGGTAATATATTCGTTCACTCTGCGGTATATCACCCGGACGATGCTCGTAGTTGATATCGTGTATCACCGGAATGCACGGAACCGTTGTATGCACAGGGATGATACCGTCGGGTGCGACAAAAAGATCAGCTTTGACTTTCTTCAGAACCGGCGGAAGAAATAACTCATGCCAGACATACCAGATTAAAGGGTGAACGGTACGGAACGGGATGGTGATGTATTCAACGTTACTTCCTGAGACAGGCGGGTCATCATACTTGCGGTCGCTTATAAGCACAAAACGATGCTCTGGATGGGCGCTGACGATACCCCTGATGACCTCATAGGTGAACCACCCTATACCGTCGTGCGGAACAGGTTTCAGGGTGCGCGCATTAATGGCAATAATCATCGTGAGGTGCCGTTTCCAAGTTACAAATGTGGCAATTAATTTATAAATTGTGACTCATTTGAACAAAGTCAGCAAAAGATCGCATTGAGGAGAAAATTCCTGGTAAATATTATTTTTCTGCTTGCGGTGAGCATTATTGTCAAGGCTTTCTGGGTCCTTGGCATTGACCGTACTGTTCAGAATGTGGCTGGCGAAGCAGCCTACGGTTTTTATTTCTCACTCTTCAGCTTCTCGGTTCTGTTTACGTTGTTGCTGGACATGGGATTATCGGGCTTCAACAACAGGGCCGTCTCTGCCGATCCAACGAGGGTGAAGTTGTACTTTGGCAATGTACTGCTTCTTCGCCTTATGCTGACTGCAGCCTATTTCCTTATCACGGTTTCCGTGGCATGGGCTATGGGCTATTCAAAGGACCAGTTATCATTGCTCCTTATTCTTATGCTGAACCAGGTGATGTCATCCATGATCCTCTGGCTTCGTTCAAACATCAGCGGGATGCAGTACCTCTTTCTCGACAGCGTCCTCTCGGTAGCTGACAGGCTGGTCATGATCATCATCTGTTCACTCCTGCTATGGGGCGGGGTGGCATCCGGGCCATTCAGGATAGAATGGTTTGTATGGGCACAGTCGGCAGCATATTTTACCGTGATGGTTTTGTCGTTCATTATTGTGGTGCGCCGGGGAGGGGTCTCGAAGGTCAGGCCTGACCCAGGAGTGTTAAAGAGCATTATCATAACCGGATTGCCTTTTGCCCTGGTGGCATTTGCCATGACACTTTACTGGCGTATCGACTCGGTGATGATCGAACGGCTGTTACCTGACGGCGCCCGGCAGGCAGGTATCTATGCTCAGGCCTTCAGGCTTTTTGATGCCATAGCCATGATCCCTGTGTTGTTCGGCGGTCTTCTGCTCCCCATAATGTCAAAAGAAATTGCTGCAGGCAATAACATAACTCCCCTTGCCTCAATGGCCGGGAGGATGCTTCTTGCACCTCTGGGTGTCGGAGCAGTAACACTTGCAACTTTCCCGGGCGAGATACTTAACCTGCTGTACAGTTCGCCTGCACAGGGAGCTGTCAGTGCATTCATGCTACTGATGCTGGCCCTGTTGCCTGTAGGAGTAGTATATATCTTCAGCACGATGCTCACGGCCGCAGGTCGGCTGAAGCTGCTCGGAGCGATAACCCTGGGAGCAATGATGGTAAATATTGTATTGAACCTTATTCTCATACCATCCTTTTCTGCCGTAGGAGCAGCCTGTACAGCATTTTGCACCCAGATACTCGTCGCCCTGGCATGCATGATCGCAGTTGAAAAAACCATGGTAAGGATGATCACATTTAGAAGGGTACTTCTCTATATTCTGATGCTTTTGCTGACATTCGCTGTCGGCCGGTTCATGAAGTTGCTTGAGGTACCGTGGATCGTGGCAGCGGCAGTAGAGCTCATCACCGGCATGGTCCTTGCGCTGGTTTTCAGGATGATTGAGCCTCTCAAAAACCTGAAACTCATTCTCGAGAGGCGGAATTCAATTTAAAAAGTGTTATTTTTGGCTTTGATTATTTAGGGTCTGATATGAAGGGATTGTTTTTAAGTATGATTCTGGCACTTGCGTGCTCATTCTCTTATTCACAGAAGGCCTATGAGCTGTCGCACCAGGTTCTGGTGCCGGCCGCAAGCGTTGAACCGGTCAAAGACGGGATATCTTATCAGCAGACTGTTGGTGAGACAGCAGTGGAGATAACCCTTCCTGATGTATATATTCTTACTCAGGGTTTTCAGCAGCCACGCTTTATACCAAAAATCGATCTTCCTGTAAGGGAAGGGAACGGGGTGGATTTCTTCCCAAATCCGGTAACTGAGACAGTAAATCACATATTTAATATCAGGATGTACGGAGTGCTGGGCAGGCACTATTATATCATTATCAC
>JADGPV010000036.1 GCA_017882245.1 Bacteroidales bacterium
ACGCCCAACCTTTGCAGATGTACCGGCTATGTCAAAATCATCGATGCAATTGAAGCTGCGTTTGCTGAGCAGAACGGGAGTGGGATAAAAGAGATAAATCCTTCGGCATTGATAGGCAAGCCTTATCCTAAATATCTGGCTGCCGAGACTGCCCTTGGAAAGAGGGATTTTGTCAACGACATGCATTTTGAGGGGATGGTTCAAGGAGCCCTGAGGTTCAGCGATCATCCACGTTCAAGAATAGTAAAGATTGATACTTCGGAAGCTGTAAAAGCCAAGGGAGTGATACGGATCTTCACAGCCGGAGATATCCCCGGCGTTCATAATACAGGCCTTATATTCAAAGACTGGCCTCTGATGGTGGGCGAGGGAGAGATAACTAATTATATAGGCGATGTGCTGGCGGGAGTAGTTGCAGAAACGGAGGCTATGGCACGCGAGGCCTCAAGCCTTATCAGGATCGATTATGAAGTTCTTGAACCCGTGACAGATATGCATGAAGCGGTTAAGCCTGACAGCATCCAGGTTCACCACGGCAAATCAAATGTGCTTGAGTCCTGCAGTATAAGATCAGGTGATGTTGAAAAAGCATTCAGCAATGCTGCCTGGGTAGCAAAAGGTGTATACGAGACACAGCGGATAGAGCATGCATTTCTTGAGACGGAAACGGCAGTTGCGCTGCCGGAAAACGATGGCTTAAGGCTGTATAGCCAGGGGCAGGGCGCTTATGTCGACAGGGACGCTGTGGCTGAGATACTGGGCTTACCGGCAGAGAAGGTGAGAGTGGTACAGGTGCAGAACGGCGGTGGCTTCGGGGGCAAGGAAGATATCACCGTCCAGGGCCATGCATCACTCTTTGCATTCCTCCTTAAGCGGCCGGTGAAAGTCCATCTGAATAGGAACGAATCCATAATCATGCACCCGAAACGTCATCCCGTATGGATGGATATCAGCCTTGCATGCGACAGTGACGGGAAATTTACAGCACTGAAATTAGACGCTGTGGGTGATACCGGAGCGTATGCCTCCGTGGGGACGAAGGTGATGGAACGCGTCGTGGGACATGCGACAGGAGGATACTCCGTCGCTTCCGTCGATATAAAGGCCGTGACAGTATATACAAATAATATCCCGTCCGGTGCGATGCGGGGCTTCGGAGTGCCTCAGATAACATTTGCCGTCGAGAGCTGTGTTGATGAGCTTTGCCGTTTGGGCAGGTTTGACCGCTGGCAGATACGCTATGATAATGCCCTTGAAGACGGCAAGAGAACAGCAACGGGACAACTGTTGCAGGGTGTCGGACTGAAAAAGACGCTCCTTGCAGTCAGGGATGCCTTTGTCAGTGCCAGGTATGCAGGCATAGCATGCGGCCTTAAAAACACCGGCGTTGGCAACGGCATGACAGACGACAGCGAAGTGTCGGTAGAAATCATTTCGGATAAAAAAGTGGTGATCAACCATGGCTGGAGCGAGATGGGCCAGGGAATACATACTGTGGCCACCCAGATACTTCATCAGGAGACAGGTATAGATCCTGCAATAATAGAAGTAAAAGTTGATACCGAAGCCGGTCTGCCTACAGGTATGACCACTTCCTCAAGGGCAACCGCGCTATTGGGTAATGCCATCATTGACGCATCCGGCAGAATCAGGGATGATCTGAAGCATGGCTCACTGCAACAGCTTGCCGGCCGTGTCTATAAAGGTAAATTTGTCTGTGACTGGACCTGCAAGCCCGGCGACAAATCCGATAACCCAGTGACCCATTTTGCATATGGCTATGCCACACATGTGGCTGTTCTGGATGATGAGGGCAAAATAAAAAAGATCGTTGCAGCACACGACGCCGGTAAGATAATGAACAGGATGCTCTTCGAAGGACAGATAGAAGGTGCGGTGCTCATGGGAATGGGCTTCGCCCTGACAGAGGATCTGCCACTGGTTAACGGAAGGCCTGCCAGCCTGAAGTTCAATGACCTGGGTTTATTAAGGGCAGACGCCATGCCGGATATCGAGGTAATCGGAATAGAAGAGAAAGACCCTGTCGGACCTTACGGTGCAAAAGGAATAGGCGAAATAGGAATGGTGCCGACAGCAGCTGCAATTGCAAATGCTCTGTGTGCTTATGATGGCATAAGGAGAAAAAAGCTTCCGCTACGGCGAAGAAATAATTAAAACAATTCATGATGAACCTGCTTCTTAAGAACGCTGTATATATTGACTGGCAAACCCTTGAAATCAGCAAAAGGAATATTCTTGTACGTCAGGATATTACGGATATTCAGTTTATTAAGGCAACCGAAATAAAAGCACATGACCGTGATACTGAGGTGCTGGACTGTACAGGAAAGCTTGTGACAAAATCTTTTGCCATAGGACATCACCACGCTTACTCCGCCCTTGCAAGGGGAATGGGCGCTCCAAAAAAGAAACCTGAAAACTTTCATGAGATGCTTCAGGATGTCTGGTGGACCCTTGATAAACACCTTGATGCTGAACTGATAGAATCGAGTGCACTGGTGACGGCAATGGCGTGTGCAAAGGCAGGTTCGACATTTATCATTGATCATCATTCCTCTCCCTTCGCTGTCAGGGGTTCACTGGAGATCATTGCAAAAGCGTTTGAACAAGTAGGAGTATCACACCTTCTCTGTTACGAGATCTCAGACCGCGACGGAACTGTTATTGCACGGGAAGGATTGGATGAAACAGAGAGCTACATCAGGCATCATCAGGGCCTTGTGGGACTTCATGCTTCATTCACTGTCAGCAACGACACGCTGAAGCAAGCCGTCAGAATTATGCAAAAACATAAATCCGGAATACATATCCATGTTGCTGAGGATCCGTACGATCAGGAGCGGTGCCTCAAGGAACACGGCAAAAGAGTAGTTGGACGTCTGAGTGAGGCTGGTGTACTTAACTCGCCTCAGACCATCCTTGTTCACTGCCTCCACCTTGATATGAATGAAAAGGAAATTATCCGCTCATCCCCGGCATGGGTGGTACAGAACTGTGAGAGCAACCTTAACAACAATGTCGGTTATTTCAACGGTTCAGGCCTGGGAGAGAAAATAATGCATGGCACCGACGGCATGCACAGTGATATTCTCCGCAGCGCCAGAGCTGCCTATTTTGTCGGACAGCGGTTTGACAACATCAAAGATGAATCAGCATACCGGCGGCTGAGGAATGTGCATCATTACTTAAGCCACAATGACTTTAAGGGTGGCGGGGATAACAATCTCATTGTTCTTGATTACGATACCCCCACACCCCTTATGCGGGAAAACTTCTTCGGACATTTTCTTTTCGGCATCACATCGAATCACATCACTGATGTTATTTCAGGAGGCAGGCTGATAGTCAGAGACCGGAAGATCACAACAGTTGATGAGCAGGCGATACTTAAGGAATCAAGGAAGCAGGCTGAAAGACTGTGGAAAAGCATTCGATGAAATGTGCTATCATAAAAGTAGGATTACAAGTAACAGCGTTTATGTCTGATTGCCTATATATCAGGATATTAAGTTTTTGTTTCATTTTATCTTTCCCGTTTGGAAGGCTTACCGGGCAAACAACGCCAGCCATTGTTCATGATTCCCTGAATTATATGCCTTACAATGATTTTTTCGAGCGGTTGAAGACAAGGGATTCAGTAAACATTTTCTACAAACCGGAATGGTTTGAGAATAAAAAAATCAACAGCTCATTTGCAGATCTGAAATTAGAAGAAGCACTTTTGCAGGTAACAAGGCTCTGTAACCTTTCATATATTGTAATTGATAAGAATTCGTTTGTTTTTGTACCGTTTCAGACTGCTTTTTATCAAAGTACGGCCAGCAAATATTCGGATGTTTTACAGGTTGGAAACCCTGATGAATATGGAAAATTCACGAAGGCGACTTTGAAAGGGAAGATCCTGGACGGTGTAACAGGAGAACCTCTTGCCGGGGCAACTGTAAATGTAGAGGAACTTAAAATTGCCACAACTACTGATGCGAACGGAAATTTTTCCCTTACGCTGCCGGCAGGTGAACATACTGTTAAACTGACTTATATAGGTTACGATGAAAGCATCAGGAAAATTAACCTGGTCAGTGACGGGGAGGCCAGCTTTGGAATAATTGAAAAATCAGTCAAACTCAGAGAGGTGGTTGTCACTGCAGAAAGGGCGGAATTCAATGTTACCGGCACGCAGATGAGTCTGGTGAGTCTGAACGTTAAAAACATCAGGGAATTGCCGGTATCCCTGGGCGAAAAGGATATTGTCCGGAGCATGTCTCTGCTCCCTGGCATTCAGACAGCCGGCGAGTTTGGGGCCGGATTTTATGTGCGTGGAGGAAGCTCTGACCAGAACCTGATTCTTATCGAGGATGTTCCCCTGTTCAACTCGTCACATCTGTTCGGTCTGACTTCGACCGTCAACTCAGACAATGTCTCGGGCGTTACCCTGTTAAAAGCAGGCATCCCTGCACGATACGGGGAGCGCGCCTCGTCAATAATGAATATCAGATTAGGCACGGATCAGAGTGAAAAGTTCAGGTTAACGGGAGGTATAGGTCTGCTTTTCAGCCGGCTGAGCTTTCAAATCCCTGTGTTTAATAAAAAAGCCAGCCTGTTAATTGGCGGACGCAGCTCTTATTCAGACTGGCTGTTGCATAAGATACCCGACGTCGATCTGATGAACAGCACCGCCGGTTTCTATGATGTAAATGTACTATATACCCATCGCCTGAATCCGGATAACAAAATCATATTATTCGGATATTACAGTGACGATAAATTTGCTTTCAGCAAGAACACAAACTATGCTTATAATAATATTATGGCATCCGCCCGCTGGACCCATCAGTTTGGCAGGCGCCTGTCATCAAGCACGCTTGCAGGATTAAGCCTGTTTGACTATGGTGTCAGTGACCTCGACACGCTCCATCTTCCTGATGCCTATAAGCTTAGACTGAACACGCAGTACTACAACATGAAATGCAATTTTGCGTGGCTGCCTGACGACAGGCATTCTGTGGATTTCGGGGTGAACGCAGTACTGTATAAATTAAAGCCCGGTGAACAGCTTCCTTACGGCTCCGAATCTTTGATTAAACCTTTCAGTGTTCAGTCTGAAAAAGGACTGGAAATGGCGGCTTATATGAGTGACAATTTTGATATTCTTCCACGACTGAGTACTGAAATAGGGTTGCGATATGTACAATACTTATCACTGGGTCCATCGGCTGTTCTGACTTACCTTCCCGGTTTTCCCAGATCTGCAAAAACAATTTCAGACACATTGCATTACGGCAACAATGAGATATCCCACAGCTATCCCGCTATTGAACCCCGTATCTCTTTCAGATACATACTTGACGATGCAAGTTCTGTCAAATGGAGTTATAACCGCATAAATCAGTTTATTAATCTCATTTCAAATAATTCTGTAATATCACCTGCCGACACATGGACACTCTGCAACACCAATCTCAAGCCACTGACTTCCGATCAGTATGCTATAGGCTATTTCAGGAATTTTGTCAATAATACCTATGAGATTTCTGTGGAAGCTTACTATAAGGCTCTCAAAAATGTAATTGAATATAAGAATGGTGCTCAGGTCTTTCTTAACAGTCACGTTGAAACCGACTTGCTAAGCGCCGGAGGCTATGGTTACGGTATAGAATTATATGCCAGGAAGACATCCGGACCGCTGACAGGCTGGATCAGCTATACATATTCAAGATCGATGCTGAGAACTGCAGGCTTGTCAGATGAAGAGCAGATAAATAATAATCACTATTATCCTTCCAATTTTGACAAGCCGCATAACCTTGTAATAAGTGCAAACTATCATGTTTCGAGACGATGGCGTTTCTCGGGAACCTTTGTATTTAACACAGGTCGGCCTGTTACCCTTCCTGAACTTAAATATACATTTCAGGGGAATCAGCTGATCTGGTTTTCCGAACGCAATAAATACCGTCTGCCCGACTACCACCGGTTGGATATTGCCATTTCTTTCGATGAAAACCTCAGGCTTAAAAAGATGTGGAAAGGAAGCTGGACCCTTTCAGTCATTAATGTTTACGGACGGAATAATACATATTCGGAGTATTATGCAAGAGAGGACAGCAGGATTTATAAAAGCACGGGGCGTACAAGCTTTTATAAGTTATATATCATAGGTACCCCTCTGCCGACGCTCACTTACAACTTTGTTTTCTGATCATCTGTGTATATGAAATTAAAAATCATCTTACCGGTTCTTCTGGTGCTTGCCCAGGCAGGTTGCAGGGAGGAATTTACCCCGCCGGTTGACAGGCAGATGAGCGCTATCGTTGTTGAAGGACTGCTTACAAATCTGAAAGAATCATATAAAGTCAGGATCTCGATGGCTACACCTTATGACTCTTCGACAAATAACAAGTCTGTCACAGGAGCAAGTGTTTCAATAATAGACAACCTGGGAAATTCTTACCTTATGCATGAGCAACAGTATCAGAAATATTATTATTCTGATACATCTGAGTTTATTACCGTACCAGGGAGATCATATAAAGTGCATATTGAAATACCTGGCGGAGATATATATGAATCATCTGTTCAGAGACTGGCACAACCTGCATCTGTCGACAGCATTTATGGCTATGTTGCCGGCAGGGAATTCTGGTATAAGGATCAACTGGGAGAAATAGCTA
>JADGPV010000008.1 GCA_017882245.1 Bacteroidales bacterium
AGAAGATTACACCGGACGGTTTGATTTCATCATCAGCAGGGCCGTAATAGAAACAGGTCGTTTTATCAACCTCACCAGGCATCTGATCTCCCCCCGCTCGTTCAACACTTTGAAGAACGGTTATTTATTTCTTAAGGGCGGAGACCTCGAAGCCGAACTAAAACCTTTCGCATCAGCCGTTACCGTTGAACCTGTCAGCCGTTCAGTCCTTGTGTCCTACCTCGTCAGACACGGTCAGTTTCTTCCTGCCTTTAGCTCTGCGGGCGGCAAGAACACGCCTGCCGTTGGGAGTTGACATTCTTTCCCTGAATCCGTGGGTGTTTGTCCTTCTCTTTCTTGATGGCTGAAATGTCCTTTTCATCTGTCTCTATAATTTCGCGTTTTACTTTTCAGTTTTAAAGACTGCAAAGGTAGTTATTTTTTGAAATAAACAGTCAGTAAGATCTTTTTTTTGTACTACCAGGGCAGGTAGAAGATTTTTTTTGTTTCAAAATATGGTTCGTCAAACCAGCGGCTGACAGGTTCAACGGTAACGGCTGATGCGAAAGGTTTTAGTTCGGCTTCGAGGTCTCCGCCCTTAAGAAATAAATAACCGTTCTTCAAAGTGTTGAACGAGCGGGGTGAGATCAGATGCCGGGTGAGGTTGATAAAACGACCTGTTTCTGTTACGGCCCTGCTGACGATGAAATCAAACCGTCCGGTGTAATCTTCTGATCTGATTGCTATTGCATTAACGTTACTGATACCGGTAGCTATGACAATTTCATTTACAACCTTTATTTTCTTTGCCACAGAATCAATGAGCGTGAACTTAACCTCAGGGAACAATATAGCAAGAGGTATACCCGGCAGTCCTCCTCCCGTTCCGACGTCAATTACTGCAGTGCCCGGTACAAAGGTGATAAACCGTGCTACCGCAAGTGAATGAAGCAAATGATTGATCTCGAAGTTCGCTATATCATTCCGTGAGACGACATTGATTTTTTTGTTCCACTTCTCATACAGGCGGGGGAGCATCGAGAAATGAAGTCGCTGCTCTTCAGTCAGCGATGGAAAATATTTTTCAGCAGATGTTGTCAAATACCGCTCCTTTTGTCCTGGACCATATTCAAAATAAGAACCTTTGCCCTGAAAAGTCTTGCCTTGACAGTTCCAATGGGCAGGCTCAGTTCAGTGGCGATATCTTCATAAGAATAGTCCTCAAAGTAGCGTAGTTCTATAAGGCGACGGTAACGAGGCTTGAGGCTTTTTACTATCCTGTTGAGTCTGGCGGCCGTCTCCCTGTCCATCAGCAGTTCATCAGGGCCTCTCATGTCGGAAGCGACGGTGGCTTCCATCTCATCCTCCTCTCCTTCGTCCTGGTCAAAGGGTCTCGGGCTCTGGCTCTTTTTCCTCATAAAGTCGATGCAGTTGTTGGTAGCTATGCGGAAGAGCCAGGTACTGAATGCATGTGAGGGAACGTATTTTGCGAGGTTATGAAATGCCTTACCGAATGCCTCGATCGTAAGATCCTCGGCATCAGACGGATTATTCACCATCCTGAGAAGGACGTAATATACAGAATCACGGTACCTCGTCAACAGCTCGGTGTACGCTTTGCTGTCGCCGTGCAATGCACGATCAATGACCTTAAGGTCATGCTGCGCTTTCTCGGATAGTCCACTTACTACTTCCATGCTTCTCTCCCTTTACCTTTTCTGTTTGAAGTCAGGTAAAGGAATGCACTGACAAACGGTGCCAAGATATCAAAAAAGAGTGAAATAAACCATAACCGGTCTTCATTGAAGGTGTGTCCTGCTTTTCTAAGTATTACCGCCCTCATTATCAGTCTTAATAATGC
The DNA here is from genome assembly GCA_017882245.1 of Bacteroidales bacterium. Classification (GTDB taxonomy): domain Bacteria; phylum Bacteroidota; class Bacteroidia; order Bacteroidales; family VadinHA17; genus SR-FBR-E99. The sequence continues at coordinate 1,841 of JADGPV010000008.1, forward strand.
AATGAAAACTACGACAGGCCATGAGACAAGCATGATCAGAAGGGTGATAAGGAGGCCATAGTATGCTACCCTTGAGAAAGGTTCAATGAAAAGTCTGATCCTGTCGTCTTTTCTGTAGTATGCCGCAGCGGAGAAATGTCTGCGTTTTTGCTTTGCCCAGGCTCTGAAAGTCTTCTGGCCCACTGACAGGGTAAATGAATCATGTGAATGCATCAGGCTGCAGTTATCAGCGGTAGCATTGCGGTTGACGAACAGGTCATCGTCACCTGACAAGATATGGTTATGCGGACCAAAGCCTCCGCGGTCGAAAAAGTAGCTCCGCCTGTAAGCCAGGTTCCGTCCGACGCCCATGTAGGGCACGCCTGCCATTGCCATCCCGAAATATTGCATGGCAACGAACATGGTCTCGTAACGTATGTAGCTGTTCAGAAACCCCTTCTCGGGTATAAAACCTCCGTAACCGATTATAAGTTCGGCGTTGCCCGAAGCAGCTGAGGCTACTCTGCGCAGCCAGTTTCCTGACGCGGGGCGGCAATCAGCATCAGTAAAAACAAGAAGATCATTCTTCGCTGCCTTTATGCCTATAAGCATGGCCAGCTTCTTTGTATGTGTGAATCCCGGATCTTTCTGGATGAGCGAGACCTTCAGATGCGGATATCGCTTCATCATCTCTCCAAGGATTTCAAATGTATTATCCTCCGAACAGTCGTTCACCACCACCACCTCAAACGACGGATAATCCTGCTCAAGCACAGCAGGAAGGAATTTGGTGAGATTCTCTGCCTCATTGCGTGCGCATATGATGACTGACAGAGGGGGCAGGGCTACTGAGCCGGCGGCCGGATCCGGCCTGGCATAAGCTGACCTCCGGTAAAACTGAAGCCAGTACCATACCTGGATAATTGCCATTATCAGAAAACACGCAAGAAGAATTATATGTAATGGATCTTTTGAAAATAGCATGCTGAAGGCTCCTTTTGCGCCGTAATATTAAAAAGAATTGGAAAATGTTTTCAGAAATCTTTTCAACAAATAAGGAACCGTTTTCTCAATTTGATATCCGACTGTTCATAATGAGGTACAGAAAGCTTACTTTTGTGACCATCAGTTTTCAGAAGATGTTCAGTATTGAGGGGACAGATCAATCCACTGCAGCCAGGGCAGGAGTTCTGCATACGGCTCACGGTGACATACCGACGCCTGTTTTCATGCCTGTAGGTACTGGTGGTACGGTCAAGGGAGTACTTCACCGCGATCTGAAGAATGAAATAAACTCTCATATCATCCTTGGCAACACATATCATCTCTATCTGCGGCCCGGAACCGATATCATCAGCAAGGCAGGAGGACTTCACCGTTTCATGTCATGGGATAGGGCAGTGCTCACTGACAGCGGCGGATACCAGGTCTTTTCCCTTGCCGCAAACCGGAGACTGACAGAAGACGGAGCCATTTTCAGATCTCATATTGACGGATCGAAACACATATTTACACCTGAGAATGTAATTGATATTCAGAGATCTGTCGGATCAGACATTATGATGGCCTTTGATGAGTGTGCACCTTATCCCTGCGATCATAGCTATGCACTGAAATCTATGGAGCTGACGCACCGCTGGCTTGACAGGTGTGTCGATCAGCTGAACCGTACTGAGCCGGTGTACGGATATGATCAGATGCTCTTCCCCATTGTCCAGGGGGCTGTATATACTGATCTGCGGCGCATTTCCGCGGAGAAGGCCGCATCAAAAGAGATGCCCGGTAATGCCATTGGCGGGCTTTCGGTTGGTGAACCCGCTGAAGAAATGTACAGGATGATCGAGGTGGTGAATGAAATACTGCCGGCCGACAAACCGCGTTACCTTATGGGTGTTGGCACACCGGCAAATATTCTTGAGTGCATCGCACGCGGAATTGACATGTTTGACTGTGTGATGCCTTCGCGTAATGGCCGTAACGGTATGCTGTTTACCAAGGATGGAATAATAAACATTAGAAACCAGCGGTGGGCAGCAGACTTTTCACCCATAGATGCAGAATCACCCTCCGAAGTAAGTCATACATATTCAAAGGCTTATCTGCGTCACCTGGTCATTTCCGGTGAAATGCTCGGAGCACAAATAGCAACAATACATAACCTCTCATTTTACCTCAGTCTGGTAACTGAAGCAAGGGAGAAGATAATTGAAGGTACTTTTGGAAAATGGAAGGAAGAAACACTTCAAAGAATATCAGAGAGAGCCTGAAGAAACTTAAACCGGGAATACTTGACAGGTATATTATCAGGCAGTTCCTTGGCACTTTCCTCTTTACCCTTGTGCTGGTACTGGGGATAGCGGTCATCTTCGATTTCTCCGAGAAGATAGACGACTTCATCGAGAAGCAGGCTCCGCTGAAGGCGATCATCTTTGATTACTATTTTAATTTCATACCATATTTTGCCACACTGTTCGCACCGATGTTCGTCTTTATTTCGGTGATCTTCTTTACTTCCAAAATGGCAATTCACACTGAGATAATCGCCATGCTGAACAGCGGGATGAGCTTCAGGAGAATGCTCTGGCCATATTTTCTTTCAGCGGCCCTGATAGCTGTTTCTGTCTTCCTCCTCTCAAATTTTGTCATTCCTCATTCCAATATTAAGAAGCTTGACTTCGAAGAAAAGTACTGGCGGAATCCCGATTTCAGGAAAGTAAACGTAACCTCCGTGCACAGGCAGGTTTACCCGAATACATATATTTACATGGAATCTTACAATACGATTACGCAAAGCGGACGTAATTTCAGCATGGAGAAATTTGACGATCATGGCAAGCTTGAATCAAAGATGACCGCCAACCTGGTCAGGTGGGATACAACTACAAACAAATGGGGTGCATGGTGGTACTATATCAGGCAGACTGACAGCCTTGGCGAAAGGATTACAACGGGCAGAAGAATTGACACTGTACTCAATGTCGGACCGGAAGATTTTGCCCGGTCACCGGAATTTGTAGGCACTATGAACCGTCGCGAGCTAAAAGAATATATCAATGTACTCAGGTCGCAGGGCTCTGATGAGATCAAGCTATATCTCAACGAGAAGCACAGTAGGTATGCTTCGCCTTTTGCTTTTTTCATCCTGACACTGATAGGTGTTTCGCTCTCGTCGCGCAAGATAAAAGGCGGCATAGGTATGCAGATTGGGATTGGACTTCTCCTGACTTTCTCATACATTCTTTTTCTGCAGTTTGCGTCACAGTTCTCGCTAAAGGGTGGTCTTAACCCCGGGCTTGCCATGTGGATACCCAATATCATATATACATTTATCGGCCTTGTTGTGTACCGTTTTGCACCGAAATAATCACCCGGCTGATGTTTACCGGGAAATTGCTTAATTTGCTTCTTCAGGAAGCGTTTATTGACACAGTATTATAAAATACAATAATTATGGCTCTTGAGAAAAAGATCCGTGAGTTAAAGGAGAGGCGTGAGAAAATGCTTCTCGGCGGTGGCGAGGAAGCCATTGAGAAGCAGAAGGCCATGGGTAAGAACACTGCGCGTGAACGTATTCTCGCCATTCTTGACACTGGTTCATTCAGCGAATATGATATGTTTGTCGAGCATGATGCGCGCGACTTCGGTATGGATAAGAAACACCTGCCAAGTGACGGTGTGGTGATCGGTACGGGGACCATCCACGGCAATCCGGTGGCAGTTTTTGCGCAGGATTTCACTGTGGCAGGCGGCTCGCTGGGACTGATGCACTCCAGAAAGATCACCAAGATAATGGATCATGCACTGAAAATGCGGATACCGCTGATAGGGATAAATGATTCAGGTGGAGCACGCATACAGGAAGGGGTTAACTCGCTTGCCGGCTATGGCGAAATATTCTTCCGCAACACGATATCCAGTGGGGTAATTCCGCAGATCTCGGTCATACTGGGCCCATGTGCCGGCGGGGCCGTCTATTCACCCGCACTGACTGATTTTGTGTTCGTGGTCGAAAATATTTCAAAGATGTTCATCACAGGTCCTGAAGTTATTAAGACTGTGCTTGGCGAAGAAATATCGATGGAAGAGCTGGGTGGCGCCCGCGTGCATTGCGAGGTCTCCGGTAACGCTCATTTCTTCGCCCTGTCAGAAGAAGAGTGCTTCAGCCAGATCAAGCGTCTGATGACGTTCATACCCCGTAATAACGAGGTAAAGGCAAAGGCGTTTGACGCTGTACCGCCTGACAGTAAATACGATATTGAAAAGATCGTTCCGGGTGACCCGACATTGCCATACGATGTCAAGGATGTCATAAGGGCGGTGGCTGACGGATCAGACTTCTTCGAGATCCAGGAAATGTATGCGCGGAATATGGTCATAGGCTTCGGACGTATGGGAGGCAAAACTGTAGGTTTTGTTGCTAACCAGCCCATGGAGATGGCCGGGGTGCTTGATGTTGACTCATCTGATAAGGCAGCACGTTTTATCCGTTACTGTGACGCCTTCAACATTCCGCTGATAACCTTCGTGGATCTTCCGGGTTACCTTCCGGGGGTAGACCAGGAGCATGCCGGTGTTATACGTCATGGTGCAAAGGTTCTTTATGCCTACAGCGAGGCCACCGTACCCAAGCTTACCGTAATATTACGTAAGGCTTACGGCGGAGGATATATCGCCATGGGCTCACGCCATCTTCGTGCGGACTTTGTCTTTGCATGGCCGACAGCGGAGATAGCAGTCATGGGCCCTGAGGGAGCTGCCAATATTATTTTCCGCAAGGAAATAGCAACGGCCAGCAATCCTGATGAGGTACGCCGTCAGAAAGTGGAGGAGTATAAAGAAAAGTTTGCAAATCCCTATGTAGCTGCTTCACGCGGTTATGTAGACTCAGTGATTGAGCCGTCGGAGACACGGAAGCTGCTGCTTCATGGCCTGGACGTCTCAGAAGACAAGAATGTTCAGATGCCTAAGAAAAAACACGGCATCCCGCCTTTCTGATATTTTCTTTTTACTTACAACATATGCATAAGAAAGAAGCTGACAAGCTAAACATAGACAGCACTCAGTATACTACGAGGCTTAGCCGGCGCTATGCCGAAAGAAAGCAATACACCCCCCCCAGGCCTGGCAGGATAAGCAGCTTTATCCCCGGGACAGTGGTTGAGGTGCTGGTAAAGGAGGGTGATAAGGTAGCCATTGGGGATGATATTGTTGTCCTCGATGCCATGAAAATGAAGAACAGGCTTAAGAGTCACATTTCCGGTAAGGTCACAGCTGTCAATATAAAACCGGGAGACAGAGTAGCAAAAGGTGTGGTTATGGTTGAAATAGCCTGATCACGGCTATCGCCTGACGTTACAGCTCTGCTGTACTCAACCGGTATTTTGCAAGGTTTCGGGGCAGGTCAGGGATCTCCCTGAAAATGCCGTAAACAGTCGAACCGCTCCCTGACATCGATGCATAAACGGCACCTGCCTCATATAGCGCCATTTTAAGTTCGCCCAGTTGCGGGCAGTTACGGAAAATATTAAGCTCAAAATCATTAATCACCCTCCCGCGCCATTCGCCCACCGGAAGGTTCAGAATCTGCCTGAGTGACAGTCCCGTCGGACAAGGAACACAACCGGTATAGGCTTCGGCAGTGCTTATATTTAATCCCGGATAAAGTAATACTATATTGTAGCTGCTGAGGTCAAGAGGAAATTCCGAAAGAATATTGCCGACACCCTCGGCAAAGGAAGGAGTGCCGTCAATGAAAAAAGGAGCATCACTGCCCAGTCTTACGGCAAAAGTTCTCAGTTCTTCTGAATTAAGTCCGAAAATGAAATACCTGTTCAGTACCCGAAGCATCCCGGCAGCATCCGAAGAACCTCCGCCGAGACCAGCGCCCACAGGTATTGTCTTGTGCAAATGGATATGTATACGCGGGAAATCAAAAGAGCTGCGCATAAGTTTCACTGCCCTCATCACGAGGTTGTTTTCCGGATCAGTCTCTTCCATCACTCCTGTGACCCTCAGCGAATCATGCCGGCGGTTATCTTTGCGGACAACAAACTCAAGGGCATCATAGAGTGCAACGGGATAGAAGAAGGTCTCGATATTATGAAAGCCGTCAGGCCTCTTTTCAACGATCCTTAAGCCAATATTTATTTTCGCCTTTGGAAAAACAACCATACGGTACCAAATGATCAGAGCTCAAAAATAAATGAACCTTTTCAATTTACCTCATCTTTCGGAATTATATCCGTTTTCAACATTTTTTGAACAGGCGGCTGTTTGAAACAAAAAACAGCCGGTGCAGACAAGGTGGTTTGTTATTACTAAATTTGACCGTGGTCGGAAGAAATATTATCGATACTTAATTCATTGTAAATAAATACTTTATTATAATGTCACCAGTCACATCCAGATCCAGGCAGGATAAGAAGTCATCAGTAGTAGTCATCCCGGAGGGAGGGAGGATACCCCCTCAGTCACCCGAGATGGAGGAGGCAGTGCTCGGTGCTGCAATGTTGGAAATTGAAGCAGTAAGGATGGTTGTTGATATCCTGAGGCCGGAAGTTTTTTATTCTGCAGCCCATCAGAAGATCTTCGCCGCCATTGAAGAATTGAACAAGCGTGATCAGGCTATCGATCTTCTTACCGTCACCCAGGAGCTTAAGCGTGTGAATGACCTTGAAGAAGTCGGAGGGCCCGTTTATCTCACCGAGCTTACTTCCAAAGTTGTATCAGCTGCCAACATTGAATATCATGCGCGGATTGTTCTGCAGAAGTATATCCAGCGTGAGCTTATACGTGCAGCAACACTGATCCAGAACATGGTTTACGAAGACACTCTTGATGTGACAGAGCTTCTGGACAGGAGTGAGGATGAGCTTTTCAGGATTGCCGAGGGTAATATCAAGCATGAGGTCACCCCGATCCATGAGGTCATAAAACTGGCTCTTTCGGAGATAGAGGAGCTTGGCAAGAAAGAGGATGCCCTTGTGGGAATTCCGTCAGGATTTACCAAGCTCGACAGGCTTACGTCAGGCTGGCAGAAGTCTGAGCTGGTGATAATCGCTGCACGTCCTTCAATGGGCAAGACCGCTTTTGCACTGACGATGGCTCGCAACATGGCAATAGATCATGGTAAAAAGGTTGCTATCTTCTCACTTGAAATGGCTGCTATACAGCTCGTGAACAGGCTGATAGTAACGGAGACAGAGATACCCAGCGAAAAGATCAGGAACGGAAAGCTCTCTCCGGAAGAGTGGTCGCTGCTTGAGACACGCATCAAGGCGCTTACCGAAGCATCTATTTATATAGACGATACGCCTGCCATCTCGATCTTTGAGCTGAGAGCCAAGTGTCGCAGGCTCAAAGCGCAGAATAAGCTTGATCTGGTTATTGTAGATTATCTTCAGCTCATGACCGGACCGCCTGATGCCGGCAGCCGCGAGCAGGAGGTCAGCTCCATCTCCAGGTCGCTCAAAAGCATAGCCAAAGAGCTTACAGTACCAGTGCTGGCGCTTTCGCAGCTGAACAGGTCCGTTGAAACCAGGGGAGGCAATAAGAAGCCGATGCTGTCTGACCTGCGTGAGTCCGGTGCCATTGAACAGGATGCCGATATGGTTGTGTTTATCCACAGACCAGAGAAGATGGGCGTGCTACAGTTTGAGGACGGACAGTCGACCAAAGGTCATGCTGATATAATCCTTGCCAAGAACCGTAACGGCCCCACAGATGAGATACTCCTCTATTTCAAGGAAGACCGTGCTACTTTTGTCGAGCCTGATGAGTTTGGTGCTGACCAGCCTTTCCCGGCATCGCCGGCAGGAGGCGTCTATACCATGAAATCGAAGATGAACGATGATATCTCATCTGATTACAGCAACTTTTCACCGGATGACAACAACCGCAAGCCGTCATTCTGATTTTGTTACTCGAATCTCAGGATGAGTCTCAGTGCCAGGGCGTCAAATGAAAGATCGCGAAAGCCTGCATAAAGACCAACCTCAGCCATGAAGAATATCTCGCTCAGCGAGTATCCTGCCTCATAATAATACCCGTAGTCAGGCGTCCACAGGACTGAAAGCCCGATATTCTCCCTAATGAGAGTTCTGCTTAGCCCGGGCAACCTTTTAAGCAGGAGGGTAGGGGAAGTGTATTGTATCTGTCCTTCAGCAAAATATGAGGGAGAGGAAAGTGAATAGTGGGGTTTATTATAAAAGGCGTCCACGTAATTGTTCAGCAGCACAGGTGACTTCTGTGTATTGAAGAAATACATATCCTGCAGCTGAACATTATGCCTGTTCACAAATCCGCCGCCGCATATGCGCCAGTTGAATTCATCGAGGAATCCATACCGGTTGGTCTTGCCTATCTCTGCCGTGATCCTGTCAAAATGACCAGAAAGGGTATCATTGTAATTATAACCATGCTTCCAGCGCAGGGTGAAGGTAGGCCAGTCAGAACCGGCACTTATTTTTGCTCCGTTGGCAAGGCGGTACCGCTGCCGGGGAGTATATATCAGTTCGGCTGAAAAAGAAGCCTGACTGTGGCTGAATGAAAACAGTGAATCGTACCCTTTCACCTGACCTGATGCAAAAGGGTTATCAAGTATGTTCAGGGAGTAGCCATGATCAGGCTTAAAGATCGAAAAAAATGTGGTGTTCTCCAGTGGCTCCCTGTGCTCATACATCACAGATAATGAAAGATTTAACCCATTTGCCAGATCGCTTCTGTGACCTAAGGTAATGAAAGCGCTATTATAAAGCTTCATCCAGTTTTCCTTGAAAAAGAGAGAGGAGACGGTATTTATTACCGGATTTACACCCGAGGCTGAAAATTCATCCGAATAGCTTCCTGCCCTGAGGAAAATGCTTCCCGATTTCATGGGGTCGTACATCAAGCTGGCAGCGACGCTCCACATCAGTTTTTCACGACTGAATGCATACTTAAATGATGGCGCAAGAGAGAAGCGTCTGCCACTGTCCGTTCTTGTTGTCAGAGTCAATCCCGTACCGACTATGAAACCATCAACGGTATTGAAAGAGAAACTCTTCAGGTTTAACAATCCGTCAAAGTCAAGGTAAGTCTCTTCAGCGAGCTTCCATCGTTTGCCGGTTGCGATAGCCTTAACCGCATTTGCCACCGGGTTCTTTTCTTTCTTCTGTGGCCCCTTTCCTACAGCTATGGAGAGGGTTGACGTATCACGTTCCGCCAGAACAGATGGATTGTCGGTAATTTTACCAATACTGGCTTTTTCTTCCTCAGTAAGTGGTATAGGCCTTACCTCTTCCCAATAAACTGAATCCTTGTTAAGAGCTTCCTTTTCAATAATATAAGTAGTCTTATCCTGTATCTCAAGCGAGGCTTTTTCTTTGCTTTTCTCCGCGTTTTTCCCGTTGAGTTTTGCCAGTCTTGACATATCCCGGGCTGTGAGCTCGTCGCTGGCAAGAATCGCTTCAATCTCTTTTTGGGTGGCAGTTTTGGTTTCTGTTTCAACCGCAATGTCATCCTTGGCCAGATATCCCGATGGTTCGGATAGTGACCTGTTTGGTTCAACCTCCAGGTATTTCACAGCGCTCGAGTATGTGGCTCTTCCTTTGATACCCATAACGGAAAGATCAACTTCGAATTCGTGGCTGACAGGCATCCAGATTGTTTCCTCGACCGGAGCGTAAAGTTGTCTGATCCTGATTTTGCCTGCCATATTTTTATTGGTCAGGTCCAGGGAACGTATTGCCCACAGATCTTCCACGATGTAAATCACTCCCTCGAAAAGCTGCTGGCTTTTTCTTCTCGGTGTCACGCCTATCTTATCAATCAGGTAGTCACCCTCCATGGAGGATCCCAGGTACTTGAAAGTGTAGTGTGAGAATGCATTCGGAGCGAGAGGTGAAATGGCCATATCAGCAAGGACAGGCTGGTAGAAGCTTGCCTCCAGGTAATCCATCGGAGATGCCTGATCATCGCTTGTAGTCACATTGGTATGTGAAGATATTACCTCGTGAACATATTTATCAGGTGCTGTGAATGTTATTACATTAACTGATTCGGAGAAATAGTATTTGCCCTCCTGAAGCTGCTCTCTGTCCGCCTCGATCTTCATCTGGCGCTTTATGATCTTTGGCAGCTTATCGATCCTGCCTCCGCCCCTGATATAGACCTCAGCCTTGTACATACTTACCTGGTTGAGGTGGTAGGGGGCCATTCCAATAACTTTGCGCATGATATAGAATGCCGGATCCTTGTCTGAAGGTGATACCGTTACAGCAGGTATTTCGTAGAACTCTTCCTTCATGACAATATCGGAACGAATGTCTTCTTTATCGACAGTAATCTTCTTAATTACGGGTGTATACCCCAGTAACTGATAGCTGATATTGTATGTGCCTGAGGGAAGAGCTGTTTCATAGAAGCCGTCCTGATTTGATGTGGTACCCTGGCGAAGCTCAGGTACATAAACTGAAGCTCCAGACATCGGAAAACCGTTAGCATCGGTAATCCTGCCATGCAGCATCTGGGCATTGCATGCCAGCCATGGAAACAGTGTGACAAGGAGAATGGTCAGCGCTTTTATGCTCATCACTGAAATTTTATTCAGTATGATCCCTTAGAGAGGTCCCTGCTACCACAATCACAAACTCACCCCTGGGAGCTTTTGTCTTAAAATGTTCAATGAGAGATCCCAGGGTCCCATGGACTGTCTCCTCGAATTTTTTCGTCAGCTCCCTGGATACCGACGCTTTGCGGTCGGTTCCAAGGGCAGCTGCCAGTTGTTCCAGTGTCTTGATGACCCTGAACGGGGATTCATAAAAAATCATTGTGCGCTCCTCGGCTTCTAGAGAAACAAGTCTTTTCTGCCTGCCCTTTTTCTGGGGGAGGAAGCCTTCAAAGGAGAAACGATCAGATGGCAGACCTGAGCTTACCAGCGCCGGCACGAAGGCGGTAGCACCCGGAAGGGACTCAACCGCTATACCGCGTTCGATACACCGCCTGACCAGAAGAAACCCCGGATCAGAGACACCGGGTGTGCCGGCATCGGACACCAGCGCCGTCACTGTGCCATTTTCTATGTTATCGCACACAGCCTCAATACTGCGATGCTCATTGAACTTGTGATGCGACTGAAGGGGTGCTTTAATGCTGTAATGATTAAGCAGTATCCGGGTCGTTCTGGTATCCTCGGCAAGAATGAGGTCTGCAGACCTCAGCACCTCAACGGCACGCAGGGTAATATCACCAAGGTTGCCGATGGGTGTTGGCACGAGGTAAAGTTTAGACATTTATATTGAATTTTCTGCGCACAACATCAACGAATGATGACTGTGCGGCAGGATCGGAGCCCATGACGGTGCTTTCGTCAAGAATTTTCATTGCTTCACCCAGTGAGGCAGATGTGTTAAGCCGTTTGATGGTGTCCTGGTATGCCCTGCCGTCACCGCTGAAAAGCTCACGGATGAAATAGAATTTATCATTGATACCTATAGCTGCGCCAATATCGCTTATGGGCTTGCTATGCAAGGCAGAGGTGATAGCTTCATCCTGTCTGACAGCAGTTGGCTTTTCACCTATGGTATCAGCTGCACTGAATTTGTCTGCCAGAATGGCCTTCGCTGTCTCCTGTTCCTTCTTCACTGCTTCTGTCTTTACCTCAATGGTTTCCTTTTTAACAGCTTCCGGCTTCGCCTCAGCCGCCGGCTGTACAATAGGAGCTGACTGCGGTACAGACTCCGGCTGCGGTGGTAATACCTCACTCAGTTTAGGAAGGAGCTTAAGCATTTCAGTGGCGCTGCGTACTCTTGAGCGCGCCAGTTCAATCTCTGCAATCTGTGCTCCTGGTGCCTCATACAGCTGGTCAAGCAATGCACTTACTTCATCCAGATCCTTTCTTATTATACCCACTGTTTTAATCAAATCCATCACCCTTTATTTTTTATAATGAACGCTTTTCTTTATTTTGCAAAAGTAAATAATAATCGCCTCAGCCAAATAATCGTTACACATTAATGAACGGTGAAATCCTGACCTGAAGTATGGAGTTTTTGGAAAATTCGGTTGATAATGCCGGCAAGCGCGGATCAATAGAGGTTATTGCCGGGTCAATGTTTTCAGGCAAGACGGAAGAGCTTATAAGAAGACTTAGGAGAGCCATGTTTGCAGGGTTGAAGGTGGAAATATTCAAGCCGTCCATCGATGTGAGGTACTCTGAGGACAGGGTTGTGTCTCATGACGAAAAATCGATCGTCTCAACCCCGGTGGAAAATGCCTCTTCAATACTCCTGCTTGCCTCTGGTGTTGAAGTTGCAGGTATAGATGAAGCTCAGTTTTTTGACAGCAGCCTCGTTGAAGTGTGTACGAAGCTGGCTGACACCGGCACGAGGGTAATAGTGGCAGGTCTTGATATGGATTTTGCAGGGAATCCCTTCGGGCCCATGCCGGCTCTTATAGCTGTTGCAGAATATGTCACAAAGGTTCATGCCATATGTGTCAGGTGCGGTAACCTGGCCAATTATTCACACCGCAAGGTCAAGGATGAAAAGATAGTGATGCTGGGAGAGAAGGATATTTACGAACCTCTCTGCAGATCATGCTATATCAAATCAATGAACAGGTGAAAATAAGTGCATCAGAGCTGGAGAAAATTACCGGCGGTAAATTGTCGGGCGATGGTTCGGTTACCGTGACAAGTATTATGACGGACAGTCGTTCGTCAGGCGCCGGCCATGATGTGCTTTTCGTTGCCCTGCGGGGTCCCAATCATGACGGACACAAGTTCATCATGACACTTTACCGCAGGGGTGTCAGGCTTTTTCTTGTGGATACTCTTCCTGCAGATATAAGTAACATGGCCGGCGCCGCCTTCGTCAGGGCGGAAGATACCCTTGAGGCGCTGCATAACCTGGCTTCATGGCGAAGAGATAACTTCAGCGGCAAAGTCATCGCAGTGACAGGCAGCGCCGGTAAAACTATAGTTAAGGAATGGCTCGCAGAAACACTGGGAACGGTAAAAAGCGTTATACGAAGCCCAAAGAGCTATAACTCACAGGTTGGAGTGGCTCTTTCACTGATGAATATCGATGACAGATATGATGTGGCGATAATTGAAGCCGGTATCTCGAGGCCGGGAGAAATGGAGAAGCTTGCCCGCATTATAAGACCTGATACAGTTGTCGTAACCAATATCGGTGACGCTCACGGTGAAAACTTCACAGGCAGAGAAGCCATTGCAACGGAGAAACTCAGGCTTGCGGCAACAGCAAAAATGATCATATACAGTTGTGATGATGAACTTATTAAGCATGAGGTGGCACTTCAGTGTTCCGGCATTCCTGCATTTACCTGGTCACTGTCAGGCGCTCCCGCAACGTTAACGGTTGATATTACTGAGAGAAAAAGCGACAGTCAGGTTCTGAGATGCATCTCAAAAGACTCAGCGTTTGAGGCTGTCATTCCCTTTGCCGATCGTGCTTCCGCTGAAAACGCAGTTTCAGTTATTGCCTGTTGCCTGGCCGAAGGTGTCCCTGAGGAGAGTATCCGCGAAGCGCTGGCAGGTCTGCCTGCGGTAGCTATGCGTATGGAGATCAAGAAGGGGATCAACGGCTGCACACTTATTGAAGACTATTACAATTCGGACCCCGGCTCACTCAGCATGGCTCTCGATTTTCTGAGAACTCATTCAAAGGGATTAACCGCACTTATTCTCTCAGACTTCAGGCAGATAGGAGGGGACGAAGAACGACTCTATGAGGGTGTGGCTGAGTCAGTAAGGAACGCCGGCATAGACAGGTTTATAGGAGTAGGTGAAGCGCTGATGCGGAACAAGGACAGATTCCCCGGAGGATCCGTATTTTATGGCTCGACTGGTGAGTTTACCGAGACCTTCAGGAGCTTTGCCTTCCATGATGAGACCATTCTTATCAAGGGAGCACGGGCTTACGGTTTTGAGCGCATAAGCAGCCTTCTTGTCCGGCAGCTCCACCAGACGCGTCTTGAGATAAATATGAATGCCGTGGTTCACAATCTCAACGAGTTCAGGCATCTGCTCCGGCCCGGGACCGGCATCATGGCCATGGTCAAGGCATTCGCCTATGGTTCAGGCTCAGCCGAGATAGCATCATTGCTTGAATACAATCATGTAAGTTACTTTGCAGTAGCCTATGCTGATGAAGGGGTGGCACTCAGAGAGGCGGGCATAATCACTCCGATTATGGTGATGAATCCTGATGAAAGTGTGATGGAACTTATCATCCGTAACAATCTTGAGCCGGAGATCTACAGCATGGAATCTTATTCGGGTTTTATAAAAAGTGCAAAAAGATACGGTCTCCTCCATTATCCTATTCATCTGAAAATAGATACAGGGATGCACAGACTTGGCTTCAGCATCAATGATGCAAACCAGCTTGCGAAAATACTCCCGGATGAGCAGCACGTCAGGGTCGTTTCACTTTTCTCTCACCTCGCTGCCAGTGAAGACCCCGGTCACGATGAGTTTACCCGCCATCAGGCATCACTGCTTATATCTGCTGCTGAAAAGCTGAAAAGCGTCCTCGGTTATGACTTTAAGATTCATCTTCTGAACTCTTCCGGCATAAGCCGTTTCCCGGAATACCAGTTTGATATGGTACGTATGGGTATAGGACTATATGGCATAGGAGACTATAAAGGGTTGGAGTTGCAGCACACAGGACGATTTGTCACCGCAGTATCACAGGTAAGGAATGTACCTGGTGGTGAACCGGTAAGTTATGGCTGCAATGGTGCCTCGGACCATGACCGTGAGATTGCAGTCATACCTGTGGGTTATGCTGACGGCCTTCGCCGTGAACTGGGTAACGGCAGGGGCAGCCTGTTCATAAAAGACAGAAAAGTGCCAATCATCGGCAGTATCTGTATGGATATGTGCATGGCTGATGTCACCGGGCTGAATGTGAAGGCAGGCGACGAGACTGAGGTGTTCGGTACTAAAATTACAATCGAAGAAATAGCAAAGAAGTGCAATACAATACCTTACGAGATACTCACCTCAATACCCTCCAGGGTTAAAAGGGTTTATGTAAATGAGTGACCAGCCAGCTCGTTTAATGATATTTTGCTATCAGGGGAATTCTTCTCCCACTCCCGAACGATTTTGAAGAGACCCGAAGGACAGGAGGTGACTGTCGTCTTTTAAATTCGCTTGTCCTGACGAGCTTTGCGACTTTTTCAACAAGGTCCGGATCAAATCCTTCATCGATTATCTGCCGGGGTGATCTCTCGAGGTCAATATATCTGTAAAGGACAGGATCAAGCTGATCGTAAGGGGGAAGTGAATCTGTGTCAAGCTGCCCGGGTCTGAGCTCTGCTGACGGCGCTTTAGTGATGATCCTCACCGGAATTATCTCTCTTTCAGAGTTGATCTCCCTTGCCAGCCTGTATACCTCGGTTTTGTAGATATCTCCCAGCACTGAAAGGCCTCCTATCATATCACCATAGAGTGTTCCATAACCAGTAGCAGCCTCGCTTTTATTTGAGGTGTTCAGTACCATGTAACCAAATTTGTTAGCGAAAGCCATCAATATCACGGCTCGCAGACGTGCCTGAATGTTCTCTTCGGTCACATCAGGGACTCTGTCTCCAAAAAACGGTTTCAGGGTCTTTACAAATACCTGCCGTGCTTCTTCGATACTAACTATTTTATGCGGTACCTTAAGGTCCTCAGTCATCTTAATGGCATCCTTCACCGAGTGTTCAGTGGAGTAAACGGAGGGCATGAGTACCGCCAGGGTGTTGTCTGTACCGAGGGCCTCAGTGGCGAGAGCCAGCACTACAGCGGAATCAATGCCACCTGACAGGCCGACGACAGCTTTCTTCAGTCCGCTTTTAGCAAAGAAATCAGAGATGCCTGCCACAAGCGCCCTGTGGATATAACCGATCATATCGCCAGGGAACAGTGCCGGGCATGAATACTTGTTTCTGTTCATGCCGGCAGTGGGAATCTCTGTAATCCTGATATCTTCTTTGCAGAAGGCAAGTTTCTCGAGCAGGGTGCCGTCCGCGTCAATGAGCATTGATGAACCGTCAAATATCAGGTCTGTATAACCGCCTGTCTGATTGACTGATATGAGTGGCGTTTTGTACTCCACAGCGTTCTTTATGAAAATTTCTTCCCTTATTTTTATCCTGTTGTGAGAGAATGGATTGGCAGCGATATTTATAATAAGCGAGGGTTTTTCCTTTATCAGCTCATCGAGAGGAGTGACACCATAGAGCCGACAAACGCCCCTGTCTCCGAACGGCTGCTCATCCCATATGTCCTCACATATAGTAATGGCGATCCTCTCACCTTTCAGTTCAACAGTCCGGAAGGTGGTTCCGGGTTCAAAATACCTGTTTTCGTCAAAGACATCGTAAGTCGGAAGCAGGATTTTATTTATCACAGCCCTGATTTGTCCGTCATGCATGAAAAATGCCGAGTTATGAATGCTTTTCCCGTAGTCACCAGTATTCAGTGACGGCCCTCCGACGATAGCTGCTATGCCGGTGCAATGAGTGGCTATTTCGTTTGCAGCTGCCAGAGATTCATTGATAAGGTCAGTTCTCTGCAACAGATCAAGCGGCGGGTAACCGGTAATAGCAAGTTCAGAGAAAACAATCAGATCTGCACTTTGCGATTGTGCATGATTTACAGCCGATATAATTTTTGCTCTGTTATACGCTATATCACCGGGAATGTAATTCAGCTGAGCAAGTGCAACTTTCATGCTGAATGGGTCAGAACTTATATCCGAATCTGAACCTCACCATATGGATTCTTGACCTGTCTTCAGGCTGAAAGACATCTGTCAGGTCCTTTGTGACATCAAAGAAGTCCTGGTCATAACCCAGACCGGCAATAATTGATGATTCTGTTCCAACCTCATATTCCAGGCCAAAAAGGACATGCCACCCGGCATTTATCCCATATACTTCACTATTGGCGTTTTCATCACTTATTTCATATGCCGGAAGGTCAACGGTCGCTTTGAGCCTCAACCTGATATCGAAACCCAGATCGGTGAAATAAGTCAAAGAACCATTCTGATTTGTCTGAAGGCGAGCCCCAAGAGGGATATTAATATACCGCAGGTTATAAATCATTTCATCTCCCGGAGCTACTTCCTTGGTGAAGTTGCTAAACACCATCGTATGATCTTCAGCAGCGATCTGCCTTCCTCCGGAGGCCAGGAAACTGATACCGGTTGAGGCAGCATAATTTTCGGCAAAGTAATACAGTGCATTAAGCCCTATATTGAAACCCGCTTTTGCGCCTGTGCTTCCATATACAGAATTATCGGACCCCAACCAGGTGATAAGCGGATCAGCATGCAGTATAAATTTCATATTATGATTGAAATCCTGTGCGGTTCCGCGTGAAGTGAAGGTGACAAGCACAATTATGGCCAGTATTCTAA
Organism: Bacteroidales bacterium; assembly: GCA_017882245.1. Lineage (GTDB taxonomy): Bacteria > Bacteroidota > Bacteroidia > Bacteroidales > VadinHA17 > SR-FBR-E99. Next base: position 19,240 of record JADGPV010000008.1, read on the forward strand.
CCGGCAACAGGTTTACCATTCTTTTCATCTTCTTGTTGTTTGAAAGGTAAATTTATAAATAAATGTCCTTATTTTGTGAAAAAACAAGAATTTACCGTTTTATGGTATCCATATCATCGCTATTCAGGCTGTCATTATCCATTATTCTTATTGCAGGAATTACAGCCTGCAATCACAATCCTTATAAGGTAAATCTTTCAGGAACAGAGTGTGACCTCGCAGTGAAGGACCTGGGCCGTGAGATTTTTGAAACGCCGCCGAATGAGCTCGGTAACAAGGCGGACGAGCTAAGGCTTAAATACGGCAGTGCGCTGAAAACATACAGCGCCGTTGTCGGACTGGGAGACCCTGCAGATGAACAATGGAAAACTGCATTTATTCTTTTTGCCTCTGACCTCCGGAACCTTGCTCTGTGGGATGATGTAAAGAAGGCCTGGCCTGATCAGAAGCCGCTTGAGCAGGAGCTTGAGAATGCATTCAGACATTATAAGTATTACTTCCCGGGCAAAGTGGTTCCGGAAATAATAACCTGTATATCAGTCTTTAATAATAGCATCATAGTTGATGATTCACTGCTCATGATAAGCCTTGACCGTTACCTCGGGTCAGATTCAAAGTATTATCCGGCTCTTGGTATTTTCGATTACCAGTCGCGCAAAATGACCCCTGCGTACACCGTCCCTGACTGCATGTATGCATGGGCTTCCACGGAGTGGGACTACCGCGATATGGGTTATGGAACCAGGACATTGCTCAATACCATGTTACACGAGGCCAAGCTTGTCTATTTCACAAAAAGGATGATGCCATCCCTGGCTGATACCATTCTTTTTGGATTTACGGAGAAACAGCTTGATTTCTGCAAGAACAGTGAAGAAAAAATCTGGGAGTATATTGTCAGTAATGATCTGCTCTTTTCAACTGACAGTTTTATGATTCGCAAATTCACCGGTGAGGCGCCGTTCACAAGCTATTTCACCGAGGATTCGCCGGGAAGGGCAGTCGTCTGGACCGGTTTCAGGATTATAGAAAGGTTTATGCGCAATAACCCTGGTGTCACGTTGCAGGGGCTTATGACGATGACTGATTGTCAGGAAATACTTACGGGGGCAAAGTATAAACCTGATTAAAAAAAAAGAAGCTGTCTTTTCAGACAGCCTCCGGTCTCTTAAAAGGGAATGCGGTTATGCCGGATGAATTGCCTCAACAGGGCAAACGTCGGCGCAGGCACCACAATCGGTACATATATCAGGGTCGATCTTGTAGATATCACCCTCTGATATAGCCTCAACCGGACACTCATCTATGCAGGTTCCGCAAGCTGTGCAATCATCTGAAATTTTGTAAGCCATTACTAGTGTTATTTAAAATTACGGGTGTAAAATTATCCTTTATTTTCCTAAGTTCCTAACTGAACAATAAATAAAATTCACCCTCATCAGGCCTTTATCAAATTTAGTGCCAACCATGCCATCATGGCAGTTCCGGCAGACATTGATTTCTCATCCAGATCAAAGGACGATGTATGTAGCAGTTTCATTTCTTCTCCTTCAGGGGTTATCCCAATCCGGTACAGAAAAGAGGGGAATTTCTCAGCAAAGAAAGAGAAGTCCTCAGAGCCCATCCTGGGAGGTACCTCTCTTACTCCCGTTTCACCTAAAAGTGTTCTGCCCAGCTCTATCGCCCTTAGTGTGAGTTTCTCATTATTCACCAGTACGGGGTAACCTTCGACAATGTTAACATCAATCTGCACACCTCTTCGTGAGGCGATATCTGACGCCGTTTTCCGGATGATCTCTTTTGCTTCCCGGCGCCACTTTTCTTCAAAGGTTCTGAATGTACAGGCGATCTCTACTTTCTCAGGTATGACATTGGTAGCGCCCATGCCTGTGATCTTTCCTATGCCAAGAACTGTAGCAGCCTGCCCCTTGCTTTTCTCTGCAATGGTATCTTTAAGGCTGATGACCAGTTCTGAAGCGATGTATATCTGATCAGTGTACTGCGAAGGCTGGGCGGCATGACCGCCTTTGCCGGCGATAGTTATGTAGATCTCGTCACATGATGCCATGGAAGCACCCGCGTGAAAGCCCACCGTGCCTGAAGGGAGGTCAGGCAGGACGTGCTGTGCTATGAAGATATCCGGATTATAATTATCGAAAATACCTGTCTCAATCATCATTTTTGCGCCTCCCGGAGCCTTTTCCTCTCCCGGCTGAAACACGAGAATTACTGTCCCCGCAAATTCTTTGCGCATGCTTTTAATAATTGTTGCTGCTCCCAGAAGCATTGCCACGTGCGCATCATGGCCGCAGGCATGCATAAGACCCTCATTTATACTTCGGTATTCTGCCCCCTGGACTTCTGTGACGGGCAGTGCATCCATATCTGCCCTTAGTCCGACGGTAAGGCCTCTGCCGGCAGCTTCACCCCTTATGAAACCCACGATACCTGTGCCTGCAATGCCTGTCCGGTGCTCTATACCCAGGATATCAAGCCTCCTGCTTATATAAGCGGCTGTCTCATGCTCGGCATATGACAGCTCAGGGTACTGATGAATATGTCTTCTGATCTCCATTATTTCAGGAAGAAGAGTTGTGGCTTCACGCAGTATGCGTTCTCTCATTGGCATCGCGGTTGTTGCGTTCGATCAGAAATCCAGGCTGAATGAGAGATAAAAGATTGACGGAAGAATATACCCGTTATCTACTCCCCATGCCAGGTCTGCTCTTACAAAATAGCCGAAGATCTGGGCTCTGGCGCCGCCACCGAAGCCTCCGACAAGAGGCTCACGCATTGAATCAAGTGTTACGACTACAGGTCCGTTCCTGTATACCTTATCGTCCCAGTAGTTCCCTTCGCCCCAGGGGTTCCAACCTGACCATGCCATACCGATATCACCGAAAGCGACGAGCTGAATGCTGTTAAGAAAGTTTGATTTCAACGGATGACCTGCAAAATATCTTACAACAGGCCAGCGCACCTCGCTGTTTATGAGAGCGAAGTTGCTCCCGTTACGGATATTCTGGGTAAATCCCCGCATGTTTGTTGCCAGTGCCTGAAAGCCGTAATGGACGTTAGGATCTACCGGAATACTCTGATCAAACATCGGGACATTATTTAAGAATCCCATCCAGTTGTCAACACCGCCAAGGTAATAGATCAGTCTTGACGGACCGAACGAGGTGCTGGCAGCAAAACGGTTAGCCCATATCAGGTCACGATGTATTTTCAGATAATGTCTTATGTCTGCTCCGAACACAAACATGTCATTGTTCTTTTCGGTTACCTGCCTATAATATTCACCGAAAAATTTGAATCTTGTCCCGAAGTAAATATTTATCGAACGTTTGCGGGTATTGTCATATATAAGTTCACCCTTAAGGCCTGCCCAGTGCCGCCCAAAGGATGGAGCTAAAAGGGTTGACTGATCGGTTGACTGAACTACATAGTTGTCAAATCTGTAGGTCAGGGTACCTTTAACTGCAAGAACGGCGCTCAGCGGCTTCCTGAGAGAGAAGTAAGTAGTATAGCTCTTTATCTTGTAATAGCTTGTATCATTATAACTGTCAAATGTCGCCCTGTGGAAAAGGACCTGTTTGTCAAATTTACCTTTCAGGGCCTCAAGGCTGACCAGGTATTCGTTACTGTCAAAATTGCCCGCGAACCTGAAACCTCCTGTGATACGGAAATCCTCGAACAGGTCAAGGGTACCGATCTTGAAAAGGAGGTTAAGTCCGGGATTGAAATAAGGCGCTCCACCGTTATATGCCTGATATGTGTTGTTCAGGAAGTTGAAGTCTATCTGGGTAGCCGTGAAGTTATTGTAGAAAGCAGTTCGGTAGACCCTTGCTTCAGGCATTTGCATTCTTGATGTGTCAAGGTCGATATCCATGTAATCCTTGCGCCACTGCAACTCATAGTAGTTCTCTTTTTCCTTTTCAAAGACATAATTGCGGAAGTCAATAGGTTCATCCGCAGCATAATATTCATAAAGGGGCTTTTTAAGAGTGTCATTCATCCTTGCCCTCTCTTCAAGCAGCCGGTCTCTCAGTTTGTTGATGCTGTCAGCATCGTGCAGTGAGGCTGTTTCCTCCTTGCGCCATCTCGTCGATTTTATTTCGTCACTTCTGACCTCCGGTGATGCCTCCGCAGGGCCCGTAAGTAACCTGTACCGGCCGTTCTCCAATATCACTGCTGCATCTGTTCCTCCTTTCCTGTCAAATGCTTCCAGGTTACGCGGAAAATCGGTCATCTGGCGTGATTCTATAAAATACCTGTAATGCATAACTGTATCTATGGAGGCTACGGCGCTGTCTATATCTGCCATGTAGTAATTCACGATGCCATTGCCGTTTCCGAGAAAGCCCGTCGTCCTGGCTGATGGCCCTATGGGATTCTTATAGTCATTCAGGGTCCCTTCATCAAGTCTTGTCAGAGTGCGGTTCCCCGCATTCAGATCATAAGTAAAGAGGTTATAGCTCAGGCCGGTGCGTTCCTGCGGATCACCTTTGTTCGTAAGAGAATCCGTCAGACGGTTGGATGAGAAGATAATGGTCTCATCAAGTCCGCTTATGAAGGCGGGGTCCAGGTCATCGGCTACATCAAATGTTATACGTTCACTGGTTCCTGAAATAATAGTATGGACATAAATATCAGTCATCCCGTTAATTACGCCAGAAAGAAGCAGCCTTGTTCCGTCAGGTGAATAGGAGAGTGAGAGTACCTTTTCAAACAAAGGCATAGCACGCTGCTCAAAATTCTTCTGATCAGTACGGTAGAAATAAAGTTGCATTCCTCCCTTTTCCTCATTGACGAATGTGAGTATTTTTCCGCCGGGGTGCCACGCCAGAACCGGATATGTATAATCGACAGTCTGTTCGTACTTCGGCTCAAATGAGAATATTTTTTTGTTTTTTTTCGTTTGGGTGTCATACAACCAGACTTTGCGCTTCCCCCAGTCATTTGATACCCAAGCTATCATGCGGCCGTCGGGACTGACCTTGACGGAGGTATAATGCTCCCGGGGTTTCGAGTGTTTTATTTCCTTCGGTTTATTATAATTCTCACCCGGTTTTACCTCATAATAATTTTTATAATACTCCCTCCAGTCGCGATAGGTTTCCTTTGTTCTTTTGCCAAGTCCGTAAAGAAAACCATCCTCAATATTCTTATAGATCTTAGAGAGGTATATAATATTAGGGATAATGGCATCGCCATAGACTTCACCGATATATCTCCAGAATGACTGACCGGCATAAACCGCGTCTTCATATTCAAGGTTCGCCATGTTTTTATAAATGCCGTTTTCAAAGCCATCCCTGACAATGTTGTCAGTCTCACTGTCCCATCCGAAGGCAACATAGTTCACCAGACCCTTGATGTACCATTCGGGAACCTGTATTTCCGAGTTGCTTGTCACTTTGTCGCGCATATCGCCATTGTACAGCATCTCATATACTACAACCTCGGCGATGGCAGAAGCGATCTGCTTGCTGAATTCCTCGTGGTCACCGTTAAAATAGAGCATAATCTTGTTCTTGATGACCCTGGTGTATCCGCCGACATTATAGTCATCTTCCGCTGAGATAAGTCCTATATTACTCTGTTTGAAGTCGTTCTTCTTGTTATAGACGATAAGAATGGGTCTTTTATCGAGGGTGTAATCGAAATAATCCTCGATCTCGTTCAGCTTCTTATCAGCCACAGTACAGGCATATTCGGCCACTTCCCTACCAAATTCATTATAGTAGCAATCAAAATCTTCAAATCTGAAATAAGTCCAGAAGAAATCCTTGTACTGAACACGGTTTTTGCCGAAGGTCATTTGCATCCCGTTATAAAACTGTCCAAAGGCCGGTGATACCTGCAGAACGCAAAGAAAAACAAATGCAATAATGAAGAGTTTTTTTCTTCTCATAAGTAAAAACCGGGATACCCTCAACGCTTGTCGCAAAATTTGTTCCAAAAGGGATTATCGGTCACACAAAACTAATGGTTTAAAAAATAAAAAAGCAGAGACATATTGATTTTTATTATTTTTGACGTTAATTATATGCAACCTCTTTGGTCTGATCTTTGTTATGTGATTGAGATAATGATAGAAATCCTTAACAATAAAGTAAATAAAAACAGTTAAATATGAAAAGGAGTTTATTTGTATTGATGATGCTGCTGCTTGTCTCAGGGCTTAATGCACAGCCAAAGATTAATTTTGCCAGTGTGCGCCATGATTACGGGACTATAAAGGAAGAAGCGGGGAAGCAGGAAGCCATTTTTAATTTTACGAACACAGGTGATTCTGTACTTGTGATCACGAAGGTGCAGCCTTCATGCGGATGTACAGCCGCTGATTACACAAAATCGCCGGTTCCTCCTGGAGGCAAGGGTTTTGTCACGGCTGTATTCGATCCGCGCGGCTACAACTCTCATTTTGCTAAGAGTGTTTCAGTATATTCAAATGCCAAGCCTGGTGTGACTGCACTTATCATTGAGGGTACTGTAACTCCTAAGGAGAAATCTGTTGAAGAGCTTTACACATTTGCAGTGGGCCCCGTACGGTTTGAGTCAAATCACATGGCGTTCACCACTACAAAAAAGACTGAAAAGAAGATAAGGGTGATGCCGATAATAAACACATCCAGTGAGCCTGCTACAGTCGAGTTCGAAAGTTTGCCTGCCCACCTGACTCTTAAGACAAACCCGGTTACGCTTAAACCCGGACAAAAAGGCACTATTGAAGGGACATATGACGCCACTCTTAACAGCAGCAGCTGGGGTAACGTGAATGACCTGGTGCGCCTTAAGGTTAATGGCAAGCCGATGGAGAATATTTATCTGTATGTTTCTGCAAACCTGGTTGAGGATTTTTCCGGTCTGACGAGCCAGGAGCTGGCCAAAGCACCAGTATTCAAGCTTGATACAAACACTGTTGACTTCGGTAAGATAAAGCAAAACTCTTCCGCTGATGTTGAATTCAAGTTCACCAACTTGGGCAAGAGTGACCTCATCATAAGGCATGTAAAGGCAGGATGCGGTTGCACTGCTCTCATGCCGACTGAGAATGTCATCAAACCGGGTGATAAAGGATCCATAAAAGCCAAGTTCAATTCAGGAGGATATAAGGGTAATATTTACAAGAACATCTTTGTATATACCAATGATCCCAAAAACTCGGAAGTGATGCTGATGCTTAAAGGTGAGGTGCTTGTGGAGGGTGAGCCCTCGAAGTAACAGGCATTTGCCTATAAAAATGTAATGAACAGGGGAAAAGGGTCAACCGGAGCGCTTTCGGTTCAGAAGGGTGTTGCACAGCCGCCAAGCATCAACCCCGATATGATGAACAGTCTCAGGAGGAACAGACGCAAACGGCTCAGTGCAGAGGATTTTGTTGATGGGATCCTTCGTGGTGACCGCACAATACTGAGTCAGGCCATAACCCTTGTTGAGAGCTCATTACCTGAACATTATGATGTTGCACAGGCAGTTGTGGAAAAATGCCTTCCTGCCAGCTCACGTTCGGTGAGGATAGGCATAACCGGTATACCCGGCGTCGGCAAAAGCACTTTTATTGAGACTTTCGGCACAATGCTGACACGTTACTACGGAAGACGCCTTGCTGTCCTTGCAATCGACCCCAGCAGCCAGCAGAGTCGCGGTAGCATTATGGGTGACAAGACCCGCATGGAACAGCTGAGTACTGACCCTGACGCATTCATTCGCCCCTCGCCATCGGCAGGCACGTTGGGCGGTGTGGCACGCAAGACCCGCGAATCGATTATTTTATGCGAGGCAGCGGGCTTTGATACTATTATAGTTGAAACGGTAGGTGTCGGTCAGTCTGAGACTGCCGCACATTCCATGGTAGATTTTTTTCTTGTGCTTATGCTCACCGGCGCCGGAGATGAGCTGCAGGGAATTAAAAGGGGTATAATGGAAATGGCTGACACAATAGCCATCAACAAGGCAGACGGCGATAACGTACAGAAAGCAGAAATGGCAAGGATAGAATATAATAATGCACTGCATCTTTTCCCTCCTTCGCCTTCAAAATGGATACCCAGGGTACTGACATGCTCTTCACGAGAGAACACTGGCATAACTGAAATATGGGAATCGATCCGTGAATACGTAAATCTGACCAAAGGCAACGGCTGGTTCTGGGAAAGAAGGAGGGAGCAGGCAGTCACCCGTATGCACGAAACTATTATTGACTCCCTTAAGTATTCATTTTATAGCCATCCTGATGTGATAGCCCTTTTACCGGAACTGGAAAAAAAGTTGCATGAAGGCGAGACAACATCCTACAAGTCTGCATCAATCCTGCTTGAGAAATATTTCAATACCAAAAGGTAATCGCCAATTATTTATAACTTTGAAAATCCTAAAAACCAGGCTAAAAACTGAAAAAATCCCCCGAAATGAAAAAACTGTTTGTCCTTTTTGCTGTGCTTGCAATTGCAGTTTCATGTGCAAAAGAGCCAAAATTTATTGTAAGCGGTACAATTAACGGTGCTGAAAACGGAACTGTCCTTCTGCAGAAAATTGGTCCGGAAGGCTATTTGGCAATTGATTCCGCAGTACTCAAAAATGGTACTTTTAAAATAGAGGGTTTTATAGAATACCCGCAAATGGTGGTGCTATCACTTAAAGACAAGCGGGGAGGACTCAATTTCTTTATTGAGAATGCGGAGATCAATATTGTGGGTAATGCCGATTCACTTTATCAGGCATCAGTGACAGGATCAAAAACACAGAGTGAATACGAGACCTACAAAGCTTCATTCAATGAACTGAATGAAGAAAGGCGCAAGGTATTTGACCGTTACAGGGAAGCAAGAATGGCAGGAAATGAAGAGTTGGCATCAACGATTGAAAAGGAGATGCAGGCTATGGACGGAAAGCAACTTACGATGAATAAAGAGTTCATCATTAATAACCCTGCCTCATATGTAACACCTACAATAATAGGCGATCCGGAGATGCTGTACTACCTCGAGGCTGATGAAATGGAGTCTTTAATGGGTAAACTTGACACAACCCTCAATAAAGTTCAGGCAATAGCCGACCTGAAAGAAAGACTTGTACATCTGAAGGCTGTTGCTGTCGGGCAGAAAGCTCCGGACTTTACGCTCAATGATGTAAACGGAAACCCCGTTTCTCTTTATTCAAAAATAGGAGGCACGACAAAGCTTCTGCTTGTTGATTTCTGGGCATCATGGTGTGGCCCGTGCCGGCGGGAGAACCCCAATGTTGTTAAAGTATGGAAGGAATACAATAAGAAAGGCTTTGATGTCTTTGGCGTATCTTTGGATACAGATGGTGATGCATGGAAAAAGGGTATTGAAGAGGATCATCTTACATGGACCCACGTGTCAGAACTGAATAGATTCAATACTGTGCCGGTTAAGCTTTATGCTGTAATAGCTATACCCGCCAACTTTCTTATTGATGGGAATGGGATTATCGTTGGTCACAATCTGACCGGCAATGATCTTGCAGCAAAGGTAAAGGAGATATTGGGAACGAAATAAAGACGGAATATAATCTTTTGGACATGCCGTTGGAACTGATTTTCCAGCGGCTTTTACTCAATAAGCCAGATCATGAGCAAAAAAGATGAGTTTTTCAGTCAAATTAAAGACGGTTATGCCTGCCAGGGTGATTTCATAGTTCTTGGAGGAGCAATGTTTGATGGAGAAACGATTCCTGATGCACATATCAATGTACCTCTGAAGACACTTAACAGGCATGGTCTCATCGCCGGAGCCACAGGTACCGGTAAAACAAAGACCCTTCAGGTACTCGCTGAACAACTGTCCCTCAAGGGAATACCATCACTGGTGATGGACGTCAAGGGCGATCTTAGCGGAGTGGCTATGCCTGGGGAAGAGAAACCGTTCATTACCGACAGGCAATCAAAGATAAACCTGCCATATTCAACTATGGGGTTCCCTGTGGAACTTCTCACCATATCAGAACAGAGCGGTGTACGTCTGCGAGCAACTGTATCCGAATTCGGACCAGTGCTTTTCTCGCGCATACTTGACCTGA
>JADGPV010000037.1 GCA_017882245.1 Bacteroidales bacterium
CCCTCAGTGAGGGACTGAAGGGCGGAGACAAGGTCAAAGGCAAGGTGGTGGTCATGGCTGACTACGGTGCCTTTGTGGAGATTGCCCAGGGCGTCGAGGGTCTGATCCACGTTGCAGAGATGTCATGGTCACAGCACCTGCGCAGTGCACAGGAATTCATGAAAGTGGGTGATGAGGTTGAGGCAGTGGTTCTTACCCTTGACCGTGAAGAACGCAAGATGTCACTCGGCATCAAGCAGCTCAAATCCGATCCGTGGGAAAATATTGACAAGAAATACAGTCTTAATTCCCGTCACAAGGCACGCGTCCGCAACTTCACCAATTTCGGGGTTTTTGTCGAGATTGAAGAAGGCGTTGACGGTCTGATACATATATCTGACCTCTCCTGGACGAAGAAGATCAAGCACCCGGCAGAGTTCACTTCAATTGATGCTGAGATTGACGTCGTCGTCCTTGAGATCGACAAGGAAAACAGAAGACTGAGCCTCGGCCATAAGCAGCTTGAGGAAAACCCGTGGGATGTGTTTGAAGATCTCTTTACAGTTGATTCAATTCACGAGGGAACTGTCATTGAGGTATTTGATAAAGGAGCCATTATTGCTCTGCCATACGGCGTTGAAGGCTTTGCCACACCAAAGCATCTCGTTAAGGAAGACGGGACATCTGCAGTGGTTGACGACAAACTGAATTTTAAGGTCATTGAATTCAACAAGGGTTCCAAGAAGATCATTGTCTCTCACAGCCGCGTCTTTGAAGATGAGAAGAAAAGTACAGAGACTGCTGCCAAACGGTCAGAAAATGAAACTGCCAAGAAAGCGACGCGCAAGTTAAAGTCGAGCCTCGAGAAGACAACTCTCGGCGATATTTCAGAGCTTGCAGCCCTTAAAGAAGAAATGGAAGAAAAAGAAAGTAAAAGTATAGGTAAAAAGAAAAAATAATCTTACATTTAGAAAGCTAAAATAATCAGCCATGGACTTCAATATTGAAAATCGTAAACAATGCACAGTAATCAGCATTGAGACTGAAAAGCTCGATACCCACATAGCTCCTTCGCTTAAGTCGGAGCTGGTGCTCATTTCCGGAAAAGGCGAGAAAAACATTATTCTGGATCTGAAGAAGTGCCAGTATTGTGATTCCTCAGGTCTGAGCGCAATTTTGGTAGCTAACAGGCTCTGCAAGAACGCCGGCGGTACATTCGTCCTTTGCGGTCTTAATGAGGCAGTAGAACGTCTGATAACAATCTCGCAGCTTGACACTGTGCTGTCCATAACCGCTGATACGGAGGAAGCAGAGAAACTCATTTCCTGAGGACAGGCGGCAGCATGTCCTTCAGGTTAACCATACTTGGAACAAGTTCTGCTCTGCCTACTTCAGACCGATACCCGACCGCTCACGTACTAAATGTATATGAGCGGTTGTATTTGATAGACTGCGGTGAGGGTACGCAGATGCAGATGAGGCGTTACCACATACATTTCGGAAAAATCAATCATATATTTATAAGCCATCTTCACGGAGATCATTTCTTCGGATTGTATCCCCTGCTGTCAACATATAACCTTATGGGCAGGAAGACGCCGCTGCACATTTACGCTCCGGCTTCCATTGAGGAGATGCTTAACCGCCATCTTGAAGATTTTGATATCAGCCTGGGTTATGAGCTGATTATTCATCCTCTTGCAGGGCGTACCGTTAAGCTTATCCTCAGCGATAAGCGGGTAGAGGTTTTTTCCTTTCCGCTTAAACACCGGGTTAAGACATACGGGTTCCTCTTCCGTGAGAAAATGGCTGACAGAAACATGATCAGGAGCAAAATAGCTGAATATCATCTCACCATAGCTGAGATATCCTCGCTCAAGAAAGGAAAAGACATACTCCGAGAAGACGGGGAAGTCATTTCATACGATGAGGTTACTTTAGCTCCTCCTGTTCCGGCTTCCTATGCTTTCTGCAGCGACACCGGCTATTTTCCGAAGCTCTCATCATTCGTTGCCGGAGTCGGACTTTTATATCATGAGGCCACTTTTGGAGATGAGCTTGATGCTCTTGCCAGGAAAGTTGGTCATTCAACTGCCCGTCAGGCTGCCACCATTGCCCGCGATGCAGGGGTAGGAAGACTGCTGCTCGGTCATTTCTCAGCCCGCTATATGTCGCCTGAAACACTCGAAGAGGAAGCCAGACAGGTCTTCCCTGCGACTGATGCCGCGCGGGAAGGGCAATCTTATGATATAACATCCTGATGAGCAAATCAAAGAATAACTATCTTTGATCCCGACTTATAAGTTCTAACAATTTCCAGGTGCAGGAGAAGATATTGATCCTCGATTTTGGATCACAGTACACGCAGTTGATAGCCAGGCGTATACGTGAACTTAATGTTTATTGTGAAATACTTCCTTTCAATAACTTCCAATCACCTGATGAATCTGTGAGAGGAGTGATCCTTTCAGGAAGTCCATATTCAGTGCGCGATGCCAATGCTCCCTTCCCTGACCTGACAGCTATAAAGGGACGCATCCCTCTTCTTGGTATCTGCTACGGAGCACAGCACCTGACTCACAATTTCGGAGGAGCTGTACTTCCGTCAAAAACAAGGGAATACGGTCGTGCACGTCTTGTTTCCTTTGACCAGAACGATCCGCTCTTCTACGGGATCACTCCGGGGACACAGGTTTGGATGTCTCATGGTGACACGATTGCCGGGATACCTGCCGGTTATACAATCACGGGATCGACAGCTGATGTAAAGGTGGCAGCATTCAGGATTGAAGGTGAGAAGAGCTGGGGGATACAGTTTCATCCGGAAGTGTACCATACAACCGAAGGGCTGAAGATGCTTGGCAATTTTGTCATCGGTATTTGCGGCTGCCGGGGTGACTGGACTCCGGAATCATTTATTGATTTGACAGTCAGGTCCCTCAGGGAAAAGCTTGGAAATGACCGGGTAGTCCTTGGACTCTCAGGCGGGGTTGACTCCTCTGTAGCTGCCCTGCTTCTTGACAGAGCCATCGGAAGTAACCTGACCCCGATATTCGTAGACAACGGATTGCTTCGAAAGAATGAGTATGACTCGGTTATGGAAGCATACAGGAAGATGGGATTGAATGTCACTGGCGTCGATGCTTCAGAAGCCTTTGTTGACAGGCTTAAGGGCGTGAGTGGCCCTGAAAAGAAACGTAAAATCATTGGCAGGGTATTCATTGAGGTCTTTGACCGCGAAGCACATAAAGTGAAGAATGTCAAATGGCTGGCACAGGGTACCATCTACCCGGATGTCATTGAATCTGTGTCAGTGAACGGACCTTCAGCCACAATAAAATCACATCATAATGTTGGAGGCCTGCCGGCGGAAATGCACCTTAAGGTTGTAGAGCCGCTTCGTCTTCTTTTCAAGGATGAAGTTAGAAGGGTAGGGCATGCCCTGAGCATGCCGGAAGAGATACTTAACAGGCACCCCTTCCCCGGTCCGGGGCTGGCGATAAGGATCCTGAGCGACGTCACTCCCGAGAAGCTTGAAACACTTCGCGAAGCGGATGACATTTTTATTTCAGGCCTGAAAAGAAATGGTTTTTACGACAAGGTGTGGCAGGCTGCCGTTATACTGCTCCCTGTGCAGTCAGTAGGAGTAATGGGCGATGAGAGAACCTATGAGAACGCAGTTGTCCTCCGTGCCGTGACATCGACTGACGGTATGACCGCAGACTGGAGTCACCTGCCTCATGAGTTCCTGGCAGATATATCAAACGAGATTATAAATAAGGTAAAAGGTATTAACAGGGTGGTTTATGATATAAGCTCAAAACCCCCTTCAACAATAGAATGGGAATAAAGTTTATTACTAAAAGCGGAGATAGCAATATGGCAAGAAGATTTATATATGTTATTATTGTTTTAGTTGCTCTTCACGGCTCGTGGATCCGGGCTCAGGGCATCACACAGGAGACTTTCAAGCTTGGTAAAACCCTTGCCCTGCTTGATGCCATCTATGTCGACAGCGTCAACATCCCTTCCATAACGGAGCAGATGATCGTGAGCACACTCAGGAATCTGGACCCTCATTCGGTTTATATCCCTGCAAAGGATGTGCAGGAGGAGAACGAACCACTGCAGGGTAATTTTGAGGGAGTAGGTATTCAGTTCAACCTGCTGAATGACACCATTATAATAATTTCTCCGACTCCCGGGGGCCCCTCTGAGAGAGTTGGCATCCAGGCAGGAGACAGGATAATAACCATTGCCGGCGAAAAGGTGACTGGAGTTGGCATGAGCACAGCAGGTGTGCAGAAGAGGCTCAGAGGACCCAAGGGCACAACAGTGGTCATTACTGTGTTCCGCAAGGGCGAAAAAGAACTTCTGGAGTTTACCATAACCCGCGACAAAATACCCGTGAACAGCCTTGATGCCTCATATATGGTATCAGACGATGTTGGTTACATCAAATTAAGCAGGTTCTCGGAACAGACAGCGCAGGAGTTCGATCAGGCGGTGGCGAAACTGCGTAAGGAGAAAATGGCAAACCTTATTATCGACCTTCGGGGCAACTCAGGAGGTTATATGGTACCTGCAGTTCAGATAGCCGATCAGATGCTGTCAGGGGAAGAGCTTATTGTGTATCTTCAGGGAAGGCATACCTCGAGACAGGAGTACAAGTCTGAACCGTCAGGTACCCTGACAAGGTCGCGGATAGCCATCCTTATTGATGAGGGATCTGCATCGGCCAGCGAGATACTTGCCGGAGCTGTACAGGACTGGGACAGAGGCGTGATAATAGGGAGGAGGAGTTTTGGCAAGGGCCTTGTGCAGAATAGATTCTCTCTGCCTGACGGATCAGAAATAAGACTTACAATAGCCCGCTATTATACACCTTCAGGCCGTTCAATACAGACACCCTACAATGAGGGATTTGACAAATACTTTCAAACCTACTACAGCAGGTATTTCGATGGAGAACTGATCCATCCTGACAGCCTCAACCTTCCTGACTCTCTGAAAGCCTACACTATCCCCAACAAGAGGGTTGTTTATGGCGGGGGAGGAATTACTCCTGACATTTTTATTCCTATTGATACAACCTTTTATTCAGATTATTACCGTGATCTGATCAGGACATCAACCCTTATGGGTTTTATTGTTGGTTACACTGACCAGAACCGGAAAAACCTTCTGCGGAAATACAAGACTTTCGAAAATTTTAACAGTGAATTCACTTTTAACAAAGAGACTATGAGTGAGCTCATTGCAGCTGGCGAAAAAAACAAGGTCAGTTTTAACCAGGCTCAGTATGACACCTCTGTTCAGGAAATGCAGAGGGTGATGAAAGGGCTGGTGGCACGTGACCTCTGGGACATGAACGATTATTACAGGGTTGTGAACGAGGATGATTATGCCATATTGAGGGCATTGTCAGTCATCAATGACACTGTGCTTTACGGGAAGCTGCTCGGTTTTCGGAAAGAGTGACGATGAAACTTATTGTCAAGACCCTTTATGGCCTCGAGGAGGTGCTAGCCTCTGAGCTGACTGCCATGGGAGCGGAGAAAATCAGTATCCTCAACAGGGCCATTGCCGTCGAAGGACCCAAATCTCTGCTTTATAAGGTCAACTATAACAGCCGTGTGGCACTGTCTGTCCTGCAGCCGGTGGCTGAATTCAACATAAGCAATCAGAATGATCTGTACAATGGCGTTGTAAGTTTTGACTGGGATCATTATCTTGATATTGATAAGACCTATGCTGTGGCGGCCGTGGTAAATTCCGGGCATTTTACCCACTCCGGTTATGCCGCTCTTGTTGTGAAAGATGCTATCGCCGATTTTTTCCGTCACCTGACCAGGAGGAGGCCTTCGGTCGATCCGAAATCACCTGACCTTCTGGTCAATCTTCATATAAGTAACGAGAAGGTCACCATCTCTCTTGATTCTACCGTGATACCGCTTTATAAGAGAGGGTACCGCCGCGAGCAGTCAGAGGCACCGCTTAGCGAAGTACTTGCTGCCGGGATAATCATGCTTGCCGGATGGAAGGCCGATACTGCGTTGGTCGATGGCATGTGCGGGTCAGGGACAATTCCTGCTGAGGCAGGACTGATTGCATGCAATATTGCTCCCGGCAAGTTCAGGAAGAGCTTCGGTTTTATGAGATGGAAAGATTATGATGCGGCGCTTTTCAGATCAGTGAAATTCGATGCTGAGAAGAAAGAGAGAAAATCTCCTGTGAAGATATATGCGGGAGACATCTCTTCTGATGCAGTGAGAATGACTAATATCAATATCACCGAAGCCCGGCTGAGCGATACTGTAGAGGTCTCAGTGAGGGACTTTTTGCAGAACCCGGCTCCTGTGCCAGAAGGAACACTTATAATCAACCCTCCCTACGGGCTCCGGATCGGAGGAGAAGAGATGGGAAAATTCTACGGTGATATTGGTACCGTCCTTAAGCATAATTATGACGGTTACACCGCCTGGATACTCTCCGGAGATAAGGAGAGTCTTAAGTCGGTTGCACTAAAACCATTCCGTAAGTTTGACCTGCTGAATGGCGATATAGAATGCAGGCTTCAGGGCTACAAACTGTACCAGGGAAGCCGAAAGGCTGCAATCGCTCATCGTCATTAAAAGGACGTTTGCCAATGAGCCTGCAACCTTAGTCAAAAAAACACAGTCATAGGTTAAAATAATAATATCCGTATGTTGGGTATTAACTGCAAACATCTATTTTTGTTAATTATTAAAGCTATATTTACTTGTACAGAAGCACGATGAGCTTTGATCTTGAAAACCTTGTGAGTGACCTTGACATCAGGGGCGCTATCCTTTATTTTAAGGGTAATGTTGACTCCGAGGTGATCAACAAAGCTCTGGATTCGGTTGAAGGCAAGCTCCTCACCAGTCGCGAAAATCCCAGACTGAGGAAAAAAGTTTATAACGTACTTGTGGAGAGCCTGCAGAATCTTTATCATCATGCCGACGAGGTGCCCAAAGATTATCATGCTGCAAAACCTGACCGGTTTGGCCTTATAATTATGGAAAGGACAGGGAGGGGATACAGGATCACTACCTGTAACTTCGTGACAGTGTTGAGGATTAAGGAATTGGAGGAAAAGCTTACAAGGATCAACAACTCAACCCAGGAAGAAATTAAGGAACTTTATAAAGATATCCTTAACCATCAGGAGATCACTGAAAAGGGGCTTGGCGGACTGGGATTAATTGATATGGCAAGAAAAACAGGGCACAGACTTGACTACAGATTTAAAAAATACGATAACTTGCACTCTGCTTTCAGAATAAGCGCAGTGATAACAAGTGAATGAGTAAACAACGAAAAACAAAATAGCAATGGAACCGATCATTATTGAAGGAACCCCAAAAACGCCATCGATAAAATTTGACGAGAAGGAGGGCATTTTTGAGATAAAGGGAAGATCTATTCCTGAGAACTCTGTGGAGTTTTATAAACCATTGAATGAATGGCTTGACAATTACATGCAGGGACCACTCGATAAGACCGTGGTAAATATCAGACTTGAATATTTCAACACCAGCTCATCGAAGTGCATCCTTGATGTGTTTAAGCGTCTGGAAGCTATCCATAGATCTAAACATGACGTGGAGATAAACTGGTTTTACGAAGAGGATGATGAAGACATGCTCGAGGCAGGAGAAGACTATGATTCTATCATCAAGGTACCTTTCAAGATGATCGAGATAGTTGAATAACCCTTTACAGCAAAACTGAGATATCGGTTATAAAGTACAGAAGAGGGTGCCAGCTTTATCACCGGCACCCTCTTCTGTGTTCATTCCCTCCTGTCAGGTCAATCGTTGTTTTCCCTGCGCCTCATGACCATCTTTACCTTGTTTGAAGACTCAAGGATCTTATGTAATACTCTGAAATACAATAATACATAAAGAATGAGAGTCATAAACCAGATTACTCCGGTATTCACTGCAAGGGTGCCTGCATAGGTTCCGAATACCTGCTTGCGCGGTGCATAGAAATGAGCTTTGATGAGGCGGTTTTCAGGATCATAAAAAATCTGGTCATAATTCTGGTAAAGCCCGTTCCGGTATCGCTTTATCTTACTCTTTTCATTTTCGTTTTTTACGAATTCTTCCAGTGATTCGTTCGTGTACTCTTTTTTCATAAGGATGAACCCATCCCTGTCAGCACGCTCCAGGGCAGTGATCTTGTTGTCACGGGCTTCCACTGCCTCCTTTGATACATCTATATAATACCTGCGAACTCTTTCAATATAGTTGCGTGCTGTATCAACCGCTTCCTGAGTAATATTGTCAGAATTCAGGAGGCTCGGGTCAAATGTCACGAAAGGTGTGAATTCCAGCTCTTCCGCAATTTCCTTAGGGATGA
>JADGPV010000038.1 GCA_017882245.1 Bacteroidales bacterium
CATGGTTCGACCGGGATGGCATGGCCGGCGTAGAATGGTGGAATGACCGCGGCGTAGCCGACCGGTATAACTTCGCAGCCACAGGTGACCAGTATGATTTTTACCGCAGGTCGCCCTGGACTGATGACGATAATCCCGGATGGGGCGCTTCCTATTCAGACAATGAGGGGAGGATCATTGCCGGCAATACCTTTGACTACCCGTCCCTGCATGGCAGATCGATAATGGCTGCAGGGAGTTCATTCATCTCAGTTAGCGATGAAGTCTTCACGGGTGATTCATTTGACTTTACCCCTTACAGTGCAGCTGACCTGATCATCGGGGAAGAGAAAACCACCTTTTCAGTGTCTGATTCTACCAGTAAGGATTTTCAGATATACACTCCTGAATTTATCCGCAGCCTTGAAAAAATGAAAGCCGCCGGGCTGCCTCTGTTCATGTCAGGTTCTTACATTGGCACTGACATGCAGATGAACGGAGATACAATATTACAGGCGAAAGTGAAGGCAATCCTTCATTTTAAACACCGCTCGGATCATGCGGTCAGGAACGGACATCTTTATTCTACTGACATCGCATGGCCAGACTTCACCGGCAGTTACACATTCAATACGACCGGCAACTCCCCGGTCTATGCCGCAGAAGCACCTGATGCAATCGAGCCGGCGGACAAGGGATCATTTACTGCATTCCGTTACTCGGAGAATAATACTTCTGCTGCTGTAATATACCGGGGGAAACCGCACATTGTTGTCATGGGATTTCCGTTTGAGACAATCATATCTGCTGAAGAGAGGGATGAACTTATGAAACTGATATTGAATTTTCTTAAAGATAAATAACCGTATCCAATGGATAAAACCGTAACATGCTTTATACCTTTCTCTGAGGGTGAGTCATTGATGCCTACAGTTTCCTCGCTGAGAGCATCAGGCGTTGTCAGCACTATCTTTATTGTGCTTCCGCAGGAACATCCCGGCAAAATTGAAGGTATTGAAGCTGATTTTCTCCGCTCTGCCGGATTTTCTTCAACTGATGCCCTTAAGAAAATGGCTGCTGTTGCGGATACTGATTATGTTTTGACCTACAGTAAGGGTTTTCCTCTTGACCTCGGGAAATTCGCCCTGAAACGAATGATACAGATATGTGACAACACCGGTGCCGGGATGGTCTACTCGGATTATTTTGAGAAAAAGAATGACGCTCTTTCTCCTCATCCTGTCATTGATTATCAGGAAGGCAGTCTGAGGGATGATTTCAACTTTGGCTCGGTAATTCTTTACAATGCGAAGGCTTTTGCGAATGCATGCAGCCGCATGGAAGAGAATTACAGCTTCGCCGGACTTTATGATCTGAGGCTGAAAATCTCACAGGATTATGCCCTGGTACATATCCAGGAAATGCTTTATACTGAGGTAGAGACTGATGTCCGCAAAACAGGCGAGAAGCAGTTTGACTATGTCGATCCTCGTAACAGAGCTGTGCAGATTGAGATGGAGAAAGCCTGCACGCATCACCTTAAATGCATCAATGCATGGCTGAAACCTGTTTTCCGGGAACTAAAATTTCAGGATCAGGAATTTGAGAATGATGCATCTGTGGTAATCCCTGTGAAAAACAGGGTCCGGACCATAAGCGATGCCATCAGATCGGTCCTCAGCCAGAAAACAAAATACAGGTTTAACCTTATCATAGTTGATAATTATTCCACCGACGGCACAACTGATGTCATAAGGTCATTTGCCGCCGACAGCAAGTTGGTGCATATAATTCCTGAGAGAAAGGACCTGGGCATAGGAGGATGCTGGAACGAGGCCGTCTTTAGTGAAAAGTGCGGCAGGTTTGCAATACAGCTTGACAGTGATGACCTTTACATTGATGACAATGTTATCACAAAGGTAATCGATGCTTTTTATGAGCAGCAGTGCGCAATGGTTGTAGGCTCTTACAGGATGGTGAACTTTGAACTGCAGGATATACCTCCGGGACTGATTGATCACAAAGAATGGACTCGGGAAAACGGTCGCAACAATGCCCTGAGGATTAATGGTCTCGGAGCACCCAGAGCTTTCTACACTCCTGTGCTGCGTAGCATTATGGTGCCGAATGTAAGCTATGGCGAGGATTATGCAGTCGGATTGGCAATCAGCCGCCACTACCAGATAGGACGTATCTATGAGCCCCTGTACCTCTGCCGCAGATGGGATGAGAACTCCGATGCCGCCCTTGATGTGAACAGGATGAATATGCATAATTTATATAAGGATAAAATCAGAACCATTGAGCTTGTCGCAAGAAAACGAATGATGGGCAGCAGCAATAAATAAACCGCTAATGAGAGATTATTCAACAGGCGTCAGCGACCTTTTTGCCGGTCAGCTCAACGAGTGGGACCTTGCACGTGATAACTACCGCCAGCTTGATAATGTAAAGATCAGGAAGATCTTCTTTGCGGAGTTTGAAGTCACGGTGCAATTCAATCCGGGCCGCATAACTTCTTCCGCAGCCAAGGTTGATGCCGGTTCGATAGAAGCAAGGCCGTGCTTTCTCTGCGAAAAAAACAGACCGCAGCAGCAGCGGGGACTCCGTTTTGAACAGGATTATGATATCCTGATCAATCCCTTTCCCATCTTCAACAGGCACCTCACAATTGTCAGTGATACTCATACTGACCAGCGCATCGCCGGCAACTTCACGACCATGCTTGAACTGGCAATGGCGCTTCCCGGGTTTGTTATCTTTTACAACGGACCTCAGTGCGGAGCTTCTGCACCTGATCACCTGCATTTCCAGGCAGGGAATAAAGGCTTCCTTCCGATAGAGACAGATTTTAGGAACAAAAGTCTGTGCACGATGGTGGCAGTCGATTACAGAGCTGAATTATGGGCATGGCAGAGGTACGGAAGAGGTATTATGACTTTGAAAGGAACGGATAAAGAGGCACTTGCATCAATATTCGGGATTTTCTATAAAAGGTTTGCACTCACACAGCCTGACAGACCTGAGCCGATGCTGAACATACTTGCTTCCTTCAGCGACAACAGATGGATCATCCATGTGATTCCGCGCAAGCTGCACAGACCGTCATGCTATTTCGCCGAGGGTAAGGACAAAATTCTGCTGAGCCCGGCCGCAGTGGATATGGGAGGTGTTTTCATTACACCACGGGAGGAAGACTTCATTAAAATCACATCAACAGATATATCCGGAATTTTTATGCAGACCTGCCTGACCGACAGGGAGATTTCATCATTAACCGCCGATATCTTATGACGATCAGCAAAGCACCGGAGATAAGCGTCGGGATTGTATCCGGCAGAGGACTCACATTCACGCTGAACGGATACTTTACTGAGGGTGGCCACAGGTTTACCGGACAATGGACCGCTCTGCTTAAGGAAGGCAGGATTATTCTTAGTGATGGAACGAAAGTTATCGACGCAGGCGCGGAGTTAACAATTGTCCCGGAAGATATTGAAAGCAACAGTTTCACTCTACATTCGGTAACCATCGGTGTAGCATTTCACTGGCAGCGCAATGAGGATCAGACGTTTAGCGGCGACCTGAGATTCATAATTGAAAATGACCGCGTCACTGCCGTAAACATCCTTCCGGTGGAAGAATATCTGCTAAGTGTGATATCATCAGAGATGAGTGCCACATCATCTGCAGAGCTTCTTAAGGCTCACGCAGTCATCTCACGCAGCTGGCTGCTGGCACAGATGGAGAAGACTGCCAGGCTGAAAGCAGGAGAGGAGAAATACGGTACCAGTTTCGTGACAGATACTGAAATTACGCGGTGGTATGACCGTGAGGATCATAATAACTTTGACGTCTGCGCTGATGACCACTGCCAGCGTTACCAGGGAATCACCAGGGCTTCAACACCCGTTGTCAGGCAGGCTGTACGTGAAACATCCGGGGAGGTTCTGATAAATGACGGTATGATATGCGATGCACGTTACTCAAAATGCTGTGGCGGCATCACCGAACTCTTCGAGAATGCCTGGGAGCCGGTAAGCCACCCTTACCTTCAGAAAGTCATCGATAACAAGAACATGCCTTCCGGCTTCAACGGTGATCTTACAAGGGAAGCAAATGCTGTGAAATGGATCACGGGTGTCCCCGATGCTTTCTGTAACACAAAAGATAAAGAGACACTCAAACAGGTTCTCAATAATTATGATCAGGAGACAAATGATTTTTTCAGGTGGAAGGTCACTTATCCCCGGGAAGAACTGAGCATACTTATCAGAGAGAAGACTGGCATTGACTTCGGGCTGATCACTGACATTGAACCTTTCACACGCGGCACTTCAGGGCGTATAGTCAGGCTCCGGATAAAGGGAGAAAGAAAGACCATGATCATTGGCAAAGAGCTGGAGATCAGGAAAGCATTCTCAAAGACGCACCTCTACAGCTCGGCCTTCTTTGTTGAAAAGCATGTTGAAAAAGGTGAGTTACATTTCATTCTTCACGGCGCCGGCTGGGGCCACGGTGTGGGACTGTGCCAGATAGGTGCAGCCGTAATGGGTGCATCAGGATATTCATACAATGGTATCCTAATGCATTATTTCACAAACGCTACACTTAAAAAGATCTACTGAAATGAAAAAGGCAGCCTTATCTTCAATGCTTCTCTGTCTGATACTCTGCAGTGTTGAAGCGGGGTCATGGATAAGGGTTAACGAGCTTGGTTACCTGCCCGCATCAGTTAAGGTCGCCGTCTATATCTCACAGGACCAGGGTGCCGGACCTGGTTTCACGGTGCGTGACGCCCTTACTGACAAAACCGTCTTCAAAGGCAAGGCTGCCATTTATGATGGTTCAGCCTGGGGAATGGCATCAGCTGCGAGGCTGGATTTCTCAGACCTGACCACTCCCGGAGGATACTACATCAGCTATGAAAGCACTAATTCTGAGACATTTTGCATCGACACCGGCGTATACGACGGTACTGCTGATTATATCCTTAATTATATCCGGGAGCAGCATTGCGGTTACAATCCGTTCCTATCTGACTCCTGCCATACCCACGACGGAATTATTGTTGACCATCCGACAATCTCAGGCACGGTCATAGATGTGGTAGGCGGATATCATGATGCAAGCGATCATCTCAGATATACAGCCACTACGGCTACATCAGTTTACCAGATGATGTTTGCCTATGTCAGGTCACCAGAAGTATATGGCGATAAGCATGATGCCTCGGGTGTTCTGGGCAGCAATGGCATACCTGATATCCTTGATGAAGCGAGGTGGGGACTTAAGTGGCTGCTGAAAATGAATCCTGACAGTGGAATAATGTACAATCAGGTGGCTGATGACCGTGATCACAGGGGCTTTCGCCTGCCAAACCTTGACAGGGCAGATTACGGTCTCGGACCTTACAGGCCGGTCTATTTTGTGACAGGAAAACCTCAGGGTCTGGCTGCCTTCAAGAACCGCACTGAGGGTGTCTCTTCAACCGCCGGCAAGTTTGCCTCGGTATTTGCCATGGGAGCAAAAGTCTTTGCAGAGAGAGATCCGTCATTTGCAGCCAGGATGTCTGCAAAGGCAACCGATGCTTTTGAGTTCGCACTCACTGATCTGGGAGCCACACAGACAGCATGTAATGTCTCACCCTATTTCTATGAGGAAGATAACTATGTCGACGACCTTGAACTGGCAGCATGGGAGCTTTACAGCCTGACAGGTAAGGAAGACTTTCTTGAGCAGGCTGACTACTGGGGGACCCTTGAACCCTATACTCCGTGGATTGAGAAAGACACCGCCAGGCATTACCAGTACTATCCTTTTGTGAACCTTGGGCATGCAAACATCGGTATGTCTGCAAATGAGTATTCTCAAAAGTTTCTCACCTTTATGCGTAAAGGACTGGATATCATAGACAAACGTCATGCAAATGACGTCTTCCAGGTGAAGATACCCTTTGTCTGGTGTTCAAATAATTACGTTTCGGCTGTCCTTACGCAGTGCAGGCTTTATAACGAGGCTACGGGTGACGGGCGCTTCCTGTATATGGAAGCAGCATTAAGGGATTGGCTTTTCGGGTGTAATCCCTGGGGCACGTCAATGATCTCCGGGCTTCCGGCCGGCGGAGATTATCCCCTGTTTACACATTCGGCAGTCACACGTTACCTTGGAGAGCCGACCTGGGGAGGCCTGGTAGACGGGCCTATATATAAAGGTATTTATGAAAGCCGCCTGGGCATCTCACTCGAGAAACCTGACCCCTATGAATCTTTCCAGAACGGGAACGTCGTATATCATGATGACATTGGCGACTACAGCACCAATGAACCTACCCTTGACGGTACTGCCGGCCTGAGCTATTATTTGTCGACCCTTGAAAAGGAAGGCAGGAAAGTGAGTGAGAAAAACCCGGATGATGTTGTCGATGACTATGGAGCCATTATAAGAAAAGGCATGGACAAGAAAGTTATTTATCTGATTTTCTCTGCTGATGAATATGGCGAAGGTTTTGAATATATTTTGAATACCCTTGATGGCCATGAAATAAAGGCTTCCTTCTTTCTGACAGGGAACTTCCTGAGAAATAAAAAGTACAAGTCAGTTATAAAGCAGATCATTTCCGGCGGGCATTATCTCGGTCCTCACTCTGATGGCCATCTCCTTTATATTCCATGGGAGAACCGCGATACACTGCTTGTGACAAAGGAGCAGTTCAACGCTGATCTGAAAAGAAATATTGCTGAGTTAAGCAAGGCAGGACTGAAGAAATATAAGCCGGAATATTTTCTCGCACCCTACGAGTGGTATAACAGCGCAATAAGCAAATGGAGCGCTGAGATGGGATTTAAGTTGGTGAACCTTACCCCTGGCACCGGTACAAATGCCGATTACACAACCCCCGCTATGAAGAACTACAGGTCTTCCGATGAACTGATACAGAAGCTGAAAAGCTTCGAGACAGATTCCCCCCTGGGTCTCAGTGGGGCTCTGGTGCTTATCCACCCCGGAACCGATCCTGAACGGACTGATAAACTGTACATGAGACTGGGTGAGATCATTGAATATTTTTCAAAAAAAGGTTACACATTTAGCAGGTTATAATTCAGCATGGCAGCACAAGACAAAAACCGATCTCCCTGGACATGGGTCCCCACCCTTTATTTTTACCAGGGAATACCGTACAGCATCGTGATGATCACATCAGGTCTTATTTACAAGACCATGGGTATCTCAATTGCTTCTTTTGCCTTCTGGACCAGCCTTCTTTATCTTCCATGGGCTATCAAGCCGCTATGGAGCCCCTATATAGATGTTGTATCCACCAAACGCAACTGGGTTGTATGGACTCAGCTCCTGCTTGCCCTGGCATTCGTCGGAGCGGGATTGGCAATGCCGGTTAAATTCTTTTACCCGGTCACCATTGCTATATTTGCCTTGATAGCCGTTTCATCTGCAAGTCATGATATTGCCGCTGACGGATTTTACATGTATGCCCTTGACCAGCATAAGCAGGCTTTCTTCGTTGGTATCCGCAGCACTTTCTACCGTTTTGCCATGCTGACTGCACTGGGTCTGGTACCGCTGGTAGCAGGTACGGTACAGAAAAATACAGGACTTGATCCGGTTCCTTTTGAAGCACGGTCAGTACCTGCTGATTCGTTCATTCAGTTTGACCCTTCCACAATCAATATAAAACCTGCCACAGGTGAGCCGAAAATCCTGCTGTTCCCTGATAATATTACCGTACCTCTTTATAAAACCGGAAAAACAGAGCTTGACTCAGCGGTGATCTATGTTGCACTCTCAGCACCGCCGGAGGAAGGGAAGACCATTGTGGTAAACATGGCACGCAAGGGAGGCAGTAAGGATATTGATATTCCGAGGAACCAGACAGGAAGGTTTGAATTTACCAGCCAGAACTGGAATGTGCCGGCAGCCCTCTCCCTGAAATCACATCATAACCTTACCGGTGAAGCCAAATCAGAATTTAACATCACTGCCGGCAATATAGCCTTCAGCTGGACTGTTTCGCTGGCTGTGCTGGGCCTGGTGCTGCTTCTGCTTGCATTCTACAACCGCTTTGCATTGCCCCATCCGGATGAGCAAAGTACAAAAGAGAAGATTGGCTGGAATGTATACAAGGAAGTGTTTGTCTCTTTCTTTACAAAACCGGGTATCGGACCGGCTCTGATTTTTTTCCTTCTTTACCGGCTTGGCGAAGCCCAGCTGGTGAAGGTGGCTACACCTTTCCTTGTCGACTCGAGAAGCGCAGGAGGTATCGGACTCACCTCGGCGCAGTACGGTATAGCCTATGGCACTATAGGCATGCTCTGCCTGACAGCAGGGGGGATACTGGGAGGCA
>JADGPV010000009.1 GCA_017882245.1 Bacteroidales bacterium
CTATGGAAAGCTACACAATGGAAAACCAAACGAAACCTGCAGTCAAAAGGCTGCATTCACTTGATGCTCTTCGTGGATTCGACATGTTCTGGATTATGGGCGGCGAAGGAATTTTTGTTGGACTTGCCGCACTTACAGGATGGCTGGTATTTAACTGGTGGGCCAGTCAGCTGGAGCATGTGCCATGGCATGGTTTTCATTTTTATGATATGATCTTTCCGCTGTTCCTCTTCATTGCGGGAATATCCTTTCCCTTTTCACTTGCAAAGAGAACCGCCATGAATGATAGCCGGCAATCAATTTACAGGCACGTAATCAGTCGCGGATTGATACTCGTTCTATTAGGTATTGTCTATAATAATGGTATCAATTTCGATTTTGCCCATATGCGGTATGGAAGCGTTCTTGGACGAATCGGCCTGGCATGGATGTTTGCAGCCCTGATCTTCATGAATACGAAGCTCACCTTCCGAATTGTCTGGCTAGTCGGAATTCTGGTCGTGTACTGGCTGCTCTTCCTTATCTTCCCTGCACATGATCTGGGAGCCACCGATCCCTTTTCAACGGACGGCAACCTGGCAGGCCATATCGACCGCTTATTGTTACCTGGAAGATTTTGCTGCTATAAATTCGGCGACAGCGAAGGAATTCTCAGCACAATTCCTGCAATCTGCACCGCCCTTCTTGGCATGCTGACCGGACAGTTTATCGGTTCCGAATTCCTGGGCAATAAACCGGTGCGCAAGGTGCTCTATATGGTTCTGGCTGCAATAGGCCTGATTATAGCAGGCAGAATCTGGAATCTCTTTTTTCCGATAAACAAGTACCTGTGGTCAAGTTCATTTGTCTGCTTTGTCGGCGGATTGAGCCTCCTTCTTTTCTCGATCTTCTATCTTATAATTGACGTGTGGAAGTACAAAAAATGGGCTTTCTTCTTTGTAGTGATCGGAATGAATCCGGTAACTATTTACCTGGTAGGCAGAATTGTCAATTTCGGATCAGCAACAAAGTTTTTCTTTGGTGGAATCAGTGCCTTGTTTCCTGAAACCTGGACTGATATGATTGAAGCAATCGGAATTACAACAGTGGCGTGGGTGTTCCTCTATATCTTATACAAGAAAAAGATTTTCCTGAAAGTGTGAACCTTCACACAGCCCGGCGAAGTCTTTAGCAAACAGCTCGGCGAAGTCTCCAGACTTCGCCGTTGTTGATTTACGAAAGCGAAGTCTGGAGACTTCGCTTATCACTGTTTATATCCCAAGTAAACAAAAAAACAATTTCATGGTTTAATAACAGAGCATTGACCAGGAATTTTCCGTAAATGAATAACTTTCAGACCATGACATCAGATATTCTAACCACTTCACAGATTGATTTTTTCAATCAGCAAGGATACCTTTTCGTCGAAAACCTGCTGTCAAAACAAGAAGTTGAAGAATACAGGCAGGTATACGAGGATTTCCTTTCAAACAAAATTGAATCAGCCAATTACCGGGCAGACCTTGCCGGTCTGGCTGAGGATCCTGACAAGAAAGCTGAAGTCGAGCGGATAACTCAGATAATGATCCCAAGCCGACTGTTCCCCCCTCTGCTTTCCAGGCCACTGCATCGAAGGTCTCATGCCCTTGCGCGTCAACTGCTTGGAGAGGATCTGGAACTCGATTTTGATATGCTGATCGACAAAGCCCCTTTCACCAATACTCCCACGCCTTGGCATCAGGATGCATCCTACTGGATCTCGATGCCCGATACCAGGGCAGTGAGCTGCTGGGTCGCTCTGGATGAAGCCATTAAGGATAACGGTTGCATGTGGTATATCCCGAAATCGCATTTATTGCCAATCAGACCGCACAGGCCATCTGCAAAAGGCGGCGGAGCGCTGATATGCGATGCGATTGAAAGTGAAGGAGGTGCCGTTGAGATCCAGCCTGGCAGCTGTGTTTTTCATCATGGGGGGACATTGCATTACAGCCGGGGAAACTCAACCGGGAAACGGCGCCGTGCGTTCATAACCAATTTCAGGCCGGGAAGCATGATCCGGTATGAGAGGGAAAATGGGTTTGATCATACCGGCGACAGGGCAGTAAAGAATGAAGAAGCGAAGTCCGGAGACTTCGCTTAGCCTTTAGTTATATGCTTAGCATTTGGAACGCGTTTGCTTGGCGAAGTCTCCAGACTTCGTCATCAGCTTAGCTCTTTTTTCGCCACAACCGGATCAATCTCATTTTCCCATTTTGCTATTACTATTGTTGCTACGCTGTTTCCGATCAGATTGGTAATAGCCCTGGCTTCACTCATAAAACGATCAATTCCAAGAATTAACGCAAGGGAGGCGACAGGTATATTTCCTACTGCAGGAAGAAGAGCGGCAAGAGTAATAAATCCGCTTCCCGTTACTCCTGCAGCGCCTTTGGATACAAGCAGCAGGACAAGAAGCATGGTTATCTGGTGAGAAAGGGTCAGATGAGTGTTAGTGGCCTGCGCAAGAAAGATTGCCGCCATTGTCAGGTAAATTGAGGTACCGTCAAGATTAAAGGAATAGCCGGTAGGGACGACCAGCCCTACCACAGATTCCGAGCATCCTCCCTTTTTCAGCTTTGCCATCAGACTTGGCAGTGCAGCTTCCGATGAGGAGGTACCCAGAACAATCAGAATTTCCTCCTTGATAAAGCCAAGCAACCTGAAAAGCTTAAACCCTGAATATCGTAATATACTGCCCAATACAATTACTATGAAGAGGATGCATGTGAGGTAGAACGATAACATAAGCTGACCCAGTGAAGCAAGGGATCCGACTCCATACTTTCCTATTGTAAAGGCCATTGCACCAAACGCCCCTATTGGCGCTACCTTCATAATGATGTTGATCACGGTAAAAAGTCCGGCCTCAAGTGATCTTATGCCATTAAGAACCGGCTTTGCCTTATCCCCTATCATTGAAAGAGCTATGCCGAAGAGAACAGAGAAAAAGAGAATCTGAAGAAGATCTCCGTTTGAAAGGGCATTGATTATATTATCGGGAATGATATGTAACAGGAAATCAACAACACCAGTCGTCTTACTCTGTGTCACATAGGAAGAGACAGCGCTGGCATCAAGGGTTGAGGGGTCGACATTCATGCCTGAACCGGGTTGCAGAATATTGATCACAACGAGTCCGATAATGAGGGCCAGCGTTGTAATTACCTCAAAATATATCAAAGCCTTAATCCCTACCCTGCCAACCTTTTTTATGTTTTGCATACCGGCAATTCCGTTCACTATTGTACAGAAGACAACGGGGGCAATCATCATCTTTACGAGCTTGATGAAGCCGTCTCCCAGAGGCTTTAATTTTACGGCAAATGCAGGATAGAAGAAACCCAGGGCTATGCCAATCAGTATGGCAATAATGACCTGGGCGTAGAGACTTTTGAGGATTTTGGGCATGAGCTATCGCATGGTTAAATTAATGATAATATAAAACTATAAGTTGGCAATTGGCAAAATGCAGTTGGCAATTATGGCTACCTACTATCTTACAATTCTATACAATAAAGATAATTGTTTAAAATATCCGAATATTCCTTTTCACATAAATTCAGCTTCCAGATGATCGTCTTTTTGAGCTCGGCGAAGTCTCCTGACTTCGTCGTAAAAAATATGTAGTCTTCAGACTACACTATAAAAAAAGCGAAGTCTGCAGACTTCGCTTAGCAACTCGCAATTATCTTTAACTTTATATTAGCCGGGCGTTCAGAAATCATTGGTACCTTTAGCCCGTAACTACATCTCATCATATATATGAACTCCAGGGAACGAATCCTCTCCGCAATAAACCATATTCAGCCCGACAAAGTACCGATTGACCTCGGCAGCTCTACAGTTACCGGTATTTCTGCCATTGCATATAACAATCTTAAGCATCATCTTAAAATTGAAAGTAAAACAAGGGTCTTCGATGTTGTACAGCAGCTTGCCAATGTGGATATGGAGATCCTCGATTTATTCGGAGTTGATGCACTTGACATTAACAGGGTATCCACTGAGGGAACAGAATGGTACGATGTTGAGCTCCCGGACGGAAGCAAAGGTCAGTATCCTTCATGGTTCAGGCCTGTAAGATCAGCCGATGGATCATGGCATACTGAGGACAATGATGGAACAATCATATCAAAGATGGCATCCGGAGCCCCATTCTTCGATCAGATGTATTTCCCGTGGGAAAGCGGATATCCGGAGAACCTGGGCAATCTGAAAGAGGACCTGAAAAAGATAAGCTGGGTGATTCACTCACATTCCTCAAATCTCAACGAAACTGAACTAAGGGAAAGACTTATTAATCTGAGAGATACAACGAATAAAGCTCTGGTGATGTCAGGCGGGGTGAAGCTTCTGGAGCTTGGATTCTTTATCCGGCGAATGGATAATCTCCTGATGGACCTTATGACTGACGAAGCGAAACTATCCGAAATGCTTGACATCCTGGTTGAAATGCACCTTGCCGGACTTGAGAAAAAGATCCGGAGCATGGGA
>JADGPV010000039.1 GCA_017882245.1 Bacteroidales bacterium
CATGACGGTAATACCGTCAACAAAGTCAAACAATCCGTCAGGCTGTCTGTCAAGCTGGGAGTTGAGCTGGTCAAGGCCAAGGGCCTGCAGCAGCACTAAAGTGTCAATTGGCGTGCCGGGTAAATAATTGAGGGCATTACCACTCTTATCGTCCTGGTAGAGAATATTGACCTGGAATTTATTGCTCTCTATACGCCCAGACCCGATATTATAAATGTTCTTCATCATCAACTGCCAGGTGGGTATGCGGGGGCTGAGAGTGGTTCCTTTTATAAGCTTAAGGATCAGTGCGTCAGGAGCAGTGATGCCATCTGTTGAGAACTCACCGACCTTGAATACTTCTCCGTTATAGGTATATTCATAGGCCACTGCCAGCACTTCATCGTTGTTCAGTGCTACGTTCAGCGAGATATACCCCAGTTGTTCATTGACAGTGTATTCACTTGTGGTCAGCTTGCGGGCGTTCTCTATCTTTTCATAGTCGCGGCCAATCTGAAAACCGGGATACAGTGACGTAAAAGCGTCAGCAACCTCGTCAATATTTCTTACACTGCTATATGCTGTCGTAAGTTGCTCATAGAGAGCATTGCTGTTGTTTGCCGGGTTTATGGGAGCACCGGGTGTGCTCTGGAACTGAGGGACCGTGTTGTATATGTTCGACTGATTCTCGGCAAGGTCAAGGAAGGCAACGATATTACGGTTACTCACATCTTCAAAACGGCTTGTTGCATTGGTGATCCAGACTTCTATCTTTTCGATGTTCAATCCTGTGCTTACAATGGGAATGTTCTGGAGCGACTCATCAAATGTATCCTTGAAATGTTGTGAAAGAAAAAAGTGTCTGTTGGCTTCATAATCATCCGCGGTGATCTCGTAATCAGTCAGCTGAGATCCGCCCTTCGACTCCACCACCGATGTCTCTCCCTTTTGCTGGGAGAAGACAGTGGTCATAGTCAGCTTGCCAAACTGCAACTCGCTTTTGAGTCCGAAAAGGCTGTAGCTGCCGGTGATAAGGGTGCCATTAAGCGGCAGAGTAACATCCCCCGCCTCGATCTTCTTTATGATCTCATCCTCCTTGCCTGAATATTCAAGTTTGGTCCGGTTCTCAAAATCGAACATCGCCTCGGTGTTGTAGTTGATGCTCATCTGCATCTTGTCACCAATGGTGCCTGTGACATTCATCTGTATCTTTTCCTGGAAGTCAAAGGTGGGAATGGTACGCAAATTCTCTGACAGAGTGGGGTTCTCAGTATGTGAGACGTTTATTCCGAAGATGAGCTCGGCAGATCCCTGCGGCACGATGTTTATCACATTGCTTCCGAAGATCTTATCAAAAGTTTCGCCCCCGACCTGTATCTGGGGTATCAGTGACGACCTGAACCCCGTGGCATCACCCCTGAGGTTGGCATCCCAGTACTCACGCATGGCCTGGTCAAACTCATACTTCCTGTACTCCCCGGGATTCATGAAGACAGGCTTACGGTAATCAAGGGTCCCTATCTTCTGATAAATTATATACTGATTATTGCGGCCGTCATATTCGACCCTGGTGCTGATATTTGAAGGATTGTCAAGATAAAGCGGAGATGATTTCCTGGCCTCCCAGGGAAAAGCCGGATCAGCATTGAGCTTTATGAGGGAATCTCATGAGCTTTTCTGCGCGGACAACGATAGAGAGGCAAGGGAGAAGACTGTTAGAAGTCCCACCCCGAATATCAGACCTCTATTTCGTAAAGAAAACTGCAATCCGGCACCCCTGGTTTATAAGAGTTTAAGCGCCTTCCTCACTACCTCCTCCACCGGGAGTGTTTTATTCTCCTTCAGGAGGTTATCAACAACCTTTGCGGCGCTGTTCCTGGCAAAGCCAAGCATTACTAATGCAGATAACGATTCTTCGCGCGCGGTATTGTCGGAAAACGCAATAATTTCACCGGAACCGGAATGTTTTCCTATTTTATCTTTAAGATCAACAATTATCCTCTGTGCAGTTTTTAATCCGATGCCTTTAACTGACTTGAGAAGGCTGACATCACCCTCGCTGATTGCCTGGCGCAAATCAGCCGGTTTCAGTGACGAAAGCATTATACGGGCTGTGCTTGCCCCGACGCCTGAAACAGTTATGAGTTGCCTGAACAGGTCACGTTCATCCGCTTCGAAAAAACCGTACAGCAGATGGGCATCTTCACGGATGGCTTCGTGCACCAGTATCTTGCAGCTGACCGCTTTGTCAATGGCAGCATAGGTGTTAAGCGAAATGTTGAGGTTGTATCCAATACCGTTGCACTCGACCACGACAAAAGCAGGGTTAAGTACGGTAATCTTGCCGATTATATAATCAATCATAAGGCGTGATCGTAATTTTCCGGCTCGGGAGGAAGCTCATCAACATGATCGGGATGTATCTCAATCTTCTGTGTCTGAAGCGGATTGCGCATCAGCTCGTCATACATCTCTCTGTTACGGAAGATGTCACAGGCTGTATAGATAGCCTGACGCATCGAATTACCCGATGCTTCGTTCCTGCCTGCTATGTCGAATGCAGTACCGTGCACCGGCGAGGTTCTTATCACCGGCAATCCTGCCGTAAAATTTACGCCTGTATCAAAGGCTATAACCTTGAAAGCCCCCAGTCCCTGGTCATGGTACATCGCCAGCACGGCATCGAACCTGGTAAATGCACCTGATCCGAAGAAACCGTCAGAAGAATAGGGCCCGAAAGCAAATATGCCCTCTTCATTGGCCTTAGCAATAGCAGGGATTATTATGTCCTTCTCCTCCATACCCAGCAGGCCGTTATCGCCTGCATGCGGATTGAGGCTGAGAACAGCTATCCGCGGTCCCCGTATTGCAAAATCCTGAAGCAATGAACGGTTCATCAGCTTCAGCTTATGCATCAGAACCGGGATTGTTATGGCACCGGCAACATCCTTCAGCGGTATGTGATCATTGGCAAAACCTATCTTCATGCTCTCGCAAAGCATAAACATAAGCACATCAGGTGCGCTGAGCTTCGATTTCAGATAGTCGGTATGCCCGGTGAAATGAAACTTGTCGGACTGAATATTATGTTTGTCGATAGGACCTGTGATCAGCACATCGATCTTATGTTTCATAAGGTCAGCGGTAGCAGCCTCTAATGCAGCAAGTGAAGAATGTCCTCCTTCAGGAGTGGATTTGCCCAGCTCAACTCGCACTTCATCACCGAGGCAATTGACAAGATTAGCTTTCCTGGGGTGTGCCTCCTCGACTGACCTGATATTATTAAAGCTGAAATTGGCAATATTAAGCACTTTGCGGTGATAGGCCGCAACCTTCGGCGAGCCATATACCACAGGCACACACAGATCCATTATGGCAGGCTCCGTCAGGGCTTTTATTATGACCTCATATCCAATACCGTTGATATCACCGTGGGTTATCCCGGCAACTATAGGTTTTCTTTCCATTATTATTCTAATATATTGAACATGTAATGACATGTTCAGGATTGTAAAGTTAATCAAATTATTGAATGATTTAGCTATAATGTATTACCTTTACCATCGCCCTGAACATTGCGCAGGGTGCGATTAAATGGCTGTCATAGAACATTTGTACAGGAAGGTTTCGGAAGGACATAGGCTCACTGCCGGGGAAGCACTTAACCTCTGGGAGGAAGCTCCTCTTGCATTACTTATCCGCCTAGCTGATACCGCTCGCAAAAAACTGCACGGAGACAATCATGTGGGGTGGATGATAGACCGTAATGTCAACATTACAAATATCTGCTTCTCACAATGCCGTTTCTGTAATTTTTGCCGGACTTCCAAAAGTGAAGATGCTTATGTCACAACTGATGAAGAATATGACAGTAAGATAAGCGAGTTGATCAGTCTCGGGGGAGATCAGCTTCTGCTTCAGGGAGGAATGAACCCGGCTCTTGACCTGAATTATTATACCGCGCTTTTCAGAAACCTGAAGGAGCGCTGGCCGCAGATAAAGCTTCATGCGCTCGGCCCTCCGGAGGTGGCTTATCTTGCCAGGAAGGAAAAGATGAGCTACCGTGAGGTCCTTACTGTATTGATTGATGCCGGTCTCGACTCACTCCCCGGTGCAGGGGCTGAGATACTGGTTGACAGGGTCAGGAAGGCAGTCTCGCCGGCTAAGGCCACGACCGAAGAGTGGCTGGGTGTCATGCGTGAGGCACACAGGTCAAATCTTCCTACCTCGGCGACCATGATGTTCGGGCATG
Organism: Bacteroidales bacterium; assembly: GCA_017882245.1. Taxonomy (GTDB): domain Bacteria; phylum Bacteroidota; class Bacteroidia; order Bacteroidales; family VadinHA17; genus SR-FBR-E99. The sequence continues at coordinate 4,232 of JADGPV010000039.1, forward strand.
CCGAAACCGTTCCGGAGAGGATTGAACACCTGATACGCCTGCGCGACCTGCAGGATGAGAAACCAAAAGGGCATTACGGTTTCATAACTTTTATCCCATGGCCTTTCATGGACCGCGGAACCCCACTGGCCGAAAAAGACGGTATTCGCAACAATGTAACAGCTGCAGATTACCTCAGGCTCATTGCTGTCAGCAGACTGGTTCTTGATAATATTCCCAACATACAGGCATCAATACTCACCGTCGGACGTGAAACCGCAATGATCTCTCTCCACAGCGGTGCCAATGACCTGGGCTCGGTTATGATTGAAGAGAATGTGGTGAGTGCCGCCGGTGACCCGTTCAGGGTAAGTCCTGAGGAGATGAAACAGATCATCAGAGATGCGGGATTTGTTCCTGTGCGGAGAGACCAGCGCTACGTGGCAGTGGGCAAACCCGGCGAATAAGGTCAAAATAAAAAGCCTGTATTCGCATGCAGGCTCCGAATATAGATATACTAATATTAACTTTTCTCCTCCGCATCTTTCTTATTATCCGGATTATCCGTGTCTTTTGCTTTCTTAAACTCCTTCAGTCCCTGCCCTATGCCTTTCATCAGCTCGGGTATTTTACGACCGCCAAAAAGCAGTACAATCACCAGTATTATGAGGACAATTTCAAGTGGTCCGATTTTTCCCATGGCTCAGTTTATTTATTTATGCAAATATACAAATTCTTTCTTAATGGATATTAACCCCGGGTAATACTCATTTCCTGATAAGTTTTAGAATATCATTACCGTTGGCAAAGATCAGCAGGGCGAACAATAATATCATACCAACAATCTGAGCATATTCCATGAACTTGTCACTTGGCTTCTTCCCGGTTACAACCTCAAAGATCAAAAACATTACATGGCCTCCGTCTAGAGCAGGGATGGGGAGGATGTTCATCACAGCCAGGATGAGTGAGAGAAACGCTGTAAGGTTCCAGAATGCCTGCCAGTTCCAGATACCGGGAAAGATGTTGCCTATGGCTATAAAACCGCCGAGCGATTCATATGCTTTGGTATGCTTTGCAAATATCAGCCTGAACTGTTTAAGGTAGTCCCTGGTTGTCTTCCAGCCCTTGGAGATTCCCGCAGGGATAGCCTGGAAGAAACTGTAATGCTTAGTGCTGAGCTGTAAGACATTACCTGCTTCCCGTAAAACTCCCAGGAAACCTGCTTCAGTGGTCCTTACCTTGAAATCAACCAGTTCGTTACCCCGCTTTACAGTCACTGTCATAGGGGTGCCTTTGTGTGAAGCAAGGTAACCCTGGAACTCATTGTACCATACGAAAGGTATACTGTCAAGCGCCACGATCTCGTCACCGACAGCCATTCCCGCATTTTTTGCAGGTGAATCATCCGCAAAGTCAGAGACTACAAATGGCCCGAAAGGTATTCTGGCATCAAGAATATCAGGGTTTTTTAAAAGCCTCGGTATGAATTCGCGGGCTATAGGAATGTCAACCCTGGTGCCCTGCCGGTCAACAGTTATGACTTTGCGGTCATTGAGCAGAACGTCAGGAATAATAGTATAAAAGTTGTCAACCGGTGCACCGTCAACTGAGATGATCTTGTCTCCGTTACGGAACCCCATCGCATAACCTGTCGAATCTGTAAGTATCCCATATTTGACGTTGGCGGCAGGGAGGTAAGTTTCACCCCATATGCTGAGCACGCATACATAGATCATCAGGGCGAAGATAAAGTTGAAGATCACACCGCCGAGCATGATAAGAAGACGCTGCCAGGCTTTCTTCGATCTGAATTCATAGGGCTGCGGAGGCTGTTTCATCTGCTCGCGGTCCATCGACTCATCGATCATACCTGCTATCTTGACGTATCCGCCGAGAGGTATCATTCCGACGCCATATTCGGTCTCTCCCCATTTGTGTTTAAAAAGTGCAAAAGGCCAGTCGAAGAAAAGATAGAATTTCTCAACCCTCGTCTTGAAATATCGGGCAAGTACAAAGTGCCCGAATTCATGAACTATGACAAGTATGGAGAGTGAGAGTAAAAGCTGGATGATCTTAATAAGAACTGTCATTGTTTCTGTGTTTTGCTTATAAACTCCGTGGCGAGACCCCTGCTCCTGCTATCAGTCTCTTCATAAACCTCCATGGAGGCTTCGTTGTTATATTTTGTTTTTTCAAGGACATATTCAACCGTGCCGGCTATACCGTTAAAGCCAAGCTGGTTTTTCAGGAAGGCTGCGACAGCCACCTCGTTGGCAGCGTTAAGGGCACATGGCATATTTCCCCCTGCCCTGAGTGCGGCACGTGCCAGCGTCAGGCTGCGGAAACGCAGCATGTCGGGCTTTTCAAATGTCAGAGACCCGATCTCTGCCAGAGAAGGACGCGGCAGGTCAGTAGTGACCCTGTCAGGGTATGTTAGGGCATAAATAATGGGTAGCTTCATATCAGGCACTCCCATCTGTGCCTTAAGCGATCCGTCAGTGAACTGCACCAGGGAATGAATGATCGACTGCGGGTGAATGAGCACGTCAATATTTTCAGCAGGTATGCTGAAGAGCCAGTGTGCTTCAATAACCTCAAGCCCTTTATTCATCAGCGTTGCTGAGTCAATAGTTATTTTGTTACCCATACTCCAGTTGGGATGGCGCAGCGCCTCTTCCGGAGTGACCATTGCCATTTTCTCAGCCGGGGTGTTGCGAAAAGGCCCTCCTGAGGCGGTGAGGATGATCTTTTCTACAGAGCTGTGAGGCTCGCCGTTTATGCACTGCATTATGGCAGAGTGTTCTGAATCAATAGGCAGCAGGCGACTGCCGGTCTTTGCTGCAGTACGTGTTATCATTTCTCCCGCCACCACAAGAGTCTCCTTGTTTGCCAGCGCCACTTCCTTGCCTGCTGCCACTGCAGCAGCGGTGGGACGCAGTCCGGCAAAACCGACCATGGCGGCGACAACGGTGTCAATATTCTCCGAGGCAGCGACAGATTCAAAGGCCTCCTGTCCGGCCAGCACCTCGATGCCAAGACCTGCAAGACCATCCTTAAGCTTCTTATAATGAGTTTCGCTGCCGATGACAATTTTTGAAGGCCTATAGCGTCTGGCCTGCTCCATGAGAAGGTCAGAATTAGTGCCTGCTGTCAGGACGGAGACTGTAAACAGCTCTGGGTAACGCGACACTATTTCGAGGGTCTGCGTGCCTATCGATCCTGTTGAGCCAAGAATTGCCAGTCGCTTATGCATATTTTCGAATGCTGTCAGAAGAAGATATAATCCGTGGGATTAAGCGGCTCACCGTTGTGCCACAGCTCGAAATGGAGATGGGGGCCTGAAGTGTAAAGCTCACCTGAATCACCTACTATTGAGATGGCCTCCCCTGCCCATACCCTGTCACCCGTCTCTTTCAGCAGCCGGGCATTATGCTTATAGACCGAGACGAGATTATTCTGGTGCTGTATCATCATAACAAAGCCTGTCTCCATAGTCCATCCGGTCATTATCACCGTGCCATCAAGGGTAGATGACACGACAGCTTTTGGCTGGGTGACAATGTCTGTGGCATAATGTCTTGTGCGTTCGTCGAAGTTACTCGACACAATTCCTTTTACCGGAGGGAAGAAGTGGATGTTAGCCAGGCTTGTTCCCCTTTCGGCACCGGTGGTGCCGATGGAAAGGTTATATTGCTCCTCCTGCTCGACACGTGATCTCAGTATCGAGTCTTCAGGTGATCTGCGAAAAACTATATTGCTGTAGTCACGGGTGCTGTCTCTCCTCGACACACGCTCTATGGACTGATTGCCGGAGATGACAGAATTGAGATCCGCAAAGTATTTATCCCTTATATCAAGCTCACGCTCAAGAGAGTCAAGCAACAGTGCATTCATGATGATGTTACGGCGCATTTCCACATCCGGGTAACCCGGAATGAATTCACGCAGGTTGGTGAAAGCTATCAGCGAAGTGTTTATAGCTATGATCAGAAACATCAGAAGCCCCATCGCCAGCAGGGCATTCGATTTGGTAAGCCGTACGCGCCACACTTCCTCATATGTCGTGTCATTGAATATGGCAAAACGGAACTTGTCGCGCCATTTTCCTTTCCTTTTTTCTTTCTTATCCATCAGCAAATGTGTCTGAAGGGACAAAGATAGCAATCATGTTGAAAGGTTGAAGGGTTGAGAGGTTGAAAAGTTGGAGGGATGAAGGATTGCATGATTGCATGATTGCATGATTGCATGATAACATGACCCTCAGACTTCAGACGATTAACGCGGAACGCGGAATTACCAACCTATCCCGTAATCCTCTCCGAAGTTGCTTGATCCTCCCCAGAAACTTCCGTGCACATTATCAAACCCGATTGCATTTATCGGACCTGATGTTCTCTCCTGGAATGAGAGTTTGTATCCCATTCCGGCAAGTTCTTTTCTTACCCACTCAGGCATGCTGTTGTTCAGCACCAGGCCTCCCGGAACTTTCTCGTGTTCGCCGAAGCTTGAATGCATCTGCAGTGTCTTGAACGAGGGAGCCTCGCAGGCCTCCTGTATGGTCATTCCGAACTCGACAACATTCAGGAAGAACTGCAGCAGAAGCTGATCCTGTTCATCGCCACCCTGCTTTGCAAATGAGAGCAACGGCCTGCCGTCCTTCATGGCCAGTGTCGGGGTCAGCGTCACGCGCGGTCTCTTGCCCGGCTCGACAACATTAAACGGATTCTCTTTTTCATCAAGCACAAAACTCTGCATACGCTGGCTCATACCTATACCTGTATTTCCGGCTATGCATGCAGGTATCCATCCCCCGCTGGGGGTGACGGAGACGACCCATCCTTCTTCATCTGCTGCTTCGACGGATGTTGTGCCAGATTGGAATGTTTCGAGGAACCGCTCATATTTCTGCGGATCATCTCCAGGATAGATATTATTCTCCGAAGCGATTTGCCCGTCAAGCAATGTGCTGAACGGATTTGTCTTTCCCTCATACGGATATGGGTTGCCGGGCTGTGTGACAGGATCATTGCGGTCATGATTGATCAGCCTGCTTCTCTCCTTTGCATATTCCTTCGAGAGCAATCCCTGCATGGGTTCCTCAGGTGGGAAGGCGGGATCGCCATAATAGAAATCGCGGTCAGCATAGGCAAGGTTCATGGCCTGGTAGAGTGTATGGATATATCTGGTTGAGTTATACCCCATCTCCTTCAGGTTAAAGTTTTCAAGTATGTTCAGTGTCTGCAGCATCACGGGTCCCTGTGACCACTGCTGCAGTTTATATACTTCTATACCTCTGTAAGTTGTCATCAGAGGTTCTTCGATCTTCACCTTCCACAGTGTCAGGTCCTCTTCGGTGATCAGTCCTCCCTGCTCGCTGCTGCCTCTGACAAATTCTTTTGCTATATCACCTTTATAAAACCTGTCGTGTGCAGCATAGATTGCCTCTTTTCTTGTCCTGCCCTTCTTCAGTGCAAGCTGCTCGGCATCCACTAGCTTTGTCAGTGTGGCCAGAAGGTCTTTCTGGATAAATATTTCGCCAGCTGACGGGGCCTCGCGTTCATCACCTGCATGAGTAAGGAACACTTTTGCCGAATAAGGCCATTCCCTGATCCGGTCCTTGTTACGTTCAATTGAGTTGGCTGTCTGTGCCTCTATGGGATAACCCGCTGCCATCTGCATGGCAGGCGCGAGCACTTCCTTCAGGCTCATGGTACCGTATTCTGCGAGCATGGTCATCAGTCCGCCCGCCGTGCCAGGGGTCACAGCGGCGAGAGGACCGTATTCCGGAGGGTATTTCATCCCCTTCGACTTAAAGAACTCTGCTGTGGCTCCGGTAGGTGCCACTCCCAGGGCGTTTATGGCGATGACTTTTTTTGTCTTCGGGTTATAGATGAGTGCCTGTGTCTCGCCGCCCCAGCTTAGAACGTCCCACATGGTGCATGTGGCGGCGACCATGGCACATGCCGCATCGACTGCGTTGCCTCCTCTGTCAAAGATCATTGCTCCGGCGGTAGCTGCCAGGGGTTTGCCTGTGATAGCCATCCAGTGAATACCATGAAGAGGCGGTTTCTGAGTTGTTACATTTAATGTATTGAATGACTGTGCATTAGCCATAATAATCATACTTAACAGACTTATGGAAATAATAATTCTTTTCATAATTTCTCTTCTGAAAGTACAGCGATTTTTCAATTGCCATCCTTGGCAATTTCGCAAATTATTATGATTATTATATGTCCCCCGGGGAGTTACTTGTAGAGTTTTGTTTTAGAGGATGATTTCATTTAATACCCGAAAGTGTTGCAGCCCAGTCGCAGATAATTTTCTTTTCTTTATCTGAAGGCTTAACCTCAGGATTAGCATCTAGATATTTCTGTGGAGGCATCTTGCCCTTGGTCAACATTTTGCACATATCTTGTCCGGTTGAAACCTGCTTTTCGGTGGAATACTCATCCCATTTCGTAAAATTGAATTTCATTTTAGCCAGGGGGTTCCCATCTTCAGAATGGCAGGCGATACAGGATCTCTCCACAATGCTTTTCACTTCTGCAGGTACGGGTTTCGGCTGGTAAGTCTCTTTTTGTTCGGTTTGTGCTTTCAGAGGGTTAGCGACACCAACGGCAAGCAACAGGGCGGCAGCTGAAATAATCATCGTAATTTTTTTCATCTGAGTAATTTTAAATTTGTCTAAATCAATTCAAAGATCTTTTAATGGTAACTGAATTGTAAAGGTAGACAGGTATGATTGATTAATTATCGTTATAGCCAAGTTTTTTTGCAAGCCTGAATGCGTCATTCTGTAAAAGACGTGTGAATGACGGGTAAAGTACACTGAAAATATTTCACTGTTAATTTTTTCAGTCGTAATATTGCTCTGAACTTTAATTTCACTGCCATGAAACAACCTGAATTAGGAAAAAGAATAGTTGAACTGAGGAAGGAAAAGGGTCTGACCCAGGAAGAACTTGTCGACCGGTGTAATATCAGTGTAAGGACTCTTCAGAGGATTGAGACCGGAGAGGTCACCCCGCGTGTCTATACCATAAAGACAATACTTGCCGCACTGGACTATGATCTGAGCAAGATATCGGATAATGAGAACAGTTTTTTCGAAAGAGTGACTCTGTTTCTGAAGAATATATTCCTTATTGAGATCGACCAGGAGAAGCCATCAGGCTATCTTATCAGGCAGTTGAATATCGCATGGATATTCGGAATCATTTACTTTCTGTCAGGATTTGCCGAAGCGCCGGCAGAATATTACAGGTATGAAGAGGGCCGTATGATCTTCAGCATTGCCTTGTATATAATAATCAAGATCGTTGTCCTGGTCTCCTTCTTCTTTTTTCAGCGCGGTTTTGTTCTGGTCGGTTTCCTTTTCAGGAATTATCTGATGAAGATAATTTCATATATACTAATTTTCTGCATGCTGTTGACTATTGCATATGACATTGCTTCGGTGTTTTATGATGCGGATGAGCGCAAGTTTATATTGGGGGCTGAGGCTCTGACCTTCGGAACCATCTTAATTATATTCGGGTTCTCGCTGTTGAGACTGCGCAGGTCTGTCGGGATGGTTTCCACTTTTGCAGGGATATTTGAGATAGTCGCCGGGTGTTTTTTCCTCACGGTTATTTTATTTTTTATAGGTGATATCCTTTTGATTCCTGCCGAACTTTTTGAGATAGTAATTCTATACAAGTCTACTGAGCTGATAAGGTCGAAGCAGCAATAGATTCTCCTTTTCCTGAAGTTCTCTCAGGCCGGTCCTCCGGCCTGAAGGCTGTATTCAATAATTCCATAAATCAATAACTTACCAATATCTCTTTTGTTATTAAAAATATTGGTTGTATATTTGCATCCGATATTGCGGGGTGGAGCAGTGGCAGCTCGTTGGGCTCATAACCCAAAGGTCGGAGGTTCGAATCCTCCCTCCGCTACAAAGAAAAAGCCCTGGCGCTGAAAGCGCCGGGGTTTTTTATTGACAGCCCGAAGGAAGCTTGCTTACTGAAGGGATGGAAATAAAAAATCCGGCAGCCGACGAAGGAGGCTGACAGGGCTTTTTCTTTTCAGAAGCTCCCCCTAGAGGATCATGAGCGTAGCGAATAATCCTCCTATCGTATCAGCGGGACAGGGCTTTTTCGTTGTTAAGCTCTCAAAATGAGGATCATGAAATAATCCTCCCTCCACTACAAAGAAAAAACCCTGGCGCTGAAAGCGCCGGGGTTTTTTCTTTGTAGCTCAAGATTAGCTTGATTATGCGAGGGACAAAAATAACATAGCATAAGAGTATGTTTCGGGCATGGCCTTTTTTGTATAATCAACCGTAAATCAGAAATATATCACGCTTTTCCAGAAAACTCCCAGCGTTTCGTTGGATAAATTCATTATTATGGATAACAGGTAATTGCAGATCATCGCAATTGACCAATGTTGGGTTTTTGATACCAAGCTGCCGGTAGTCTGTCGGCGATATTCCAGTTTTCCTTTTAAACTGGTTCGAAAGATGAGAACTACTGCTGAAGTTTGTCAGGATGGAGATTTCCAGCAGACTAAGTTCGCTAGATCGTAGCAATTCCTTTACACGTTCAATCCTGTGGGCTATATAGAATTTTTCGATTGAAGTTCTCTTTACCTCTGAAAAAACAGAAGTAAGATAGCTATAATCGTAGTTTAGTTTTTCACATAAAAAATCAGAAAGATTAGTTTTGATAGGATCGTCTGAATAATGAATTAACCCGATTATTGCGTTAGCAATTTTTTCAGAAATGATCTCCTTCCTGCTCTGGATTACTTCAAGTCCGAGTTGCAGCAAATCATTACTTAAAAGTTCTAATTTC
>JADGPV010000040.1 GCA_017882245.1 Bacteroidales bacterium
AGGATGCCTTCCGCATGTGAGTACCCTGCCGATGCCCACACCCTTCATTCCACCTTTAACAGATTCCCATTCCTCAACACCTTCCACTTCAAGACCTAAGCTTGTCAGTATTGTTGAGAGCTCATCCGGTTCAACATCAAAACTCAAATACTCCCTGAGCCAGTTATAAGAGATCTTCATCCTTAATAAATTAGACTGATTTCATAACATGCAAAAGTAAATAAAAAAGGTTAGAGGCATCATCCGGATGCTATAAATCGGACGATCATTATAGTTATATTTGCACTTCAATAAACTGGTACATGATCATACAGGAGAATGACAAACTGATACTTATAACCAACGATGATGGTCTGTACGCTGCCGGATTAAAAACGCTGACAGATGTCATGCAGGAGTTTGGCAAAGTGGTTGTTATCTCGGCCACTGAGAGCCGTAGCGCGATGTCACAGGCACTCACTGTCCAGCAGCCGCTGAGGGTCAAGCTGCTGGAAGAAAACGAAAAAAAAATGATCTATGCCTGCAGCGGAACTCCCACTGACGGGGTGAAACTTGCCGTTAACCAGCTTCTCGGACGCAGGCCTGACCTTATCGTTTCAGGCATCAACCACGGTTCAAATGCTTCTGCAAGTGTTCTCTACTCAGGCACCATGGCAGCCGCACTTGAGGGTTGTCTCTACGGCATTACTTCTGTAGGTTTTTCTCTTAACAGTTATTCATCGACAGCTGACTTCTCAGTATGCGAAAAATATATCAGGATGGTGTGTAAAATGGTACTCAGTGAACCGCTGCCGCAGGGAGTCTGCCTGAATGTCAACATACCGGCCATAAAAGCATCCGAGGTTAAAGGGATAAGGGTCGCACGCCAGGCCAGTGGCTGGTGGCAGGAAGAATTTGAGAAGAGGAAAGACCCGATGGGGAAAACCTACTACTGGCTGACAGGTTGCTTTGTGAACCGTGAGCCTGAGTCAACTGATACGGATGAATGGGCGATGCAGAACGGATATGTCTCTGTGGTGCCTGTGACAACAGATATGACAGCCCATAATTTTATAAGCGAACTGAAAACAAAATTCTGACATGTGGTTCAGAGAACGATTCAATAATATTCTGACAGGGGTGATCTCAGGGATCATCCTGCCGGTTTTGGGTTTCCTTGTGTTCTTTCTTCTTACCCGCCATGGACTGTCAGTAGAGCAATATATACAGCATATGGAAGCTGCTAATAATGTGACTGAAATAATGAGTGTTTCGGTATTTACCAACATCATAATTTTCCTTGTATTTAATCGCTTTGACATGCTCAGGGCTTCAAAGGGCGTTCTTGGCATTACCATCATCTGGGCCTTTGTGGTATTCGGTATAAAGCTGTTCTAGGATGAAATATTTTATCGTAGCCGGAGAGCCGTCGGGTGATCTTCACGGGTCAAACCTCATCAGGAATCTTATCATGGCTGATCCGTCTGCAGATATTTCATGCTGGGGAGGTGATATGATGAAAGAGGCAGGGGCGAAGCTGCTGAAGCATTATCGCGAGACAGCATTCATGGGAGCATGGGAGGTTATAGTAAATATCCGGAAGGTGAAGGCAAATTTTGCTGAATGCCGCAGCCAGATAGACTCAATCAGACCTGATGTAGTTATTCTCATCGACTATGCGGGTTTCAACCTGAGAATAGCGAAGTTCGTAAAGCACATGGGGATCAGGGTCTTTTATTACATCTCTCCGAAATTCTGGGCATGGGGCGAGGGAAGAGTAGAAAAGATAAAAAAGTATGTCGACAGACTGTATATAATTTTCCCGTTTGAGAAAGCCTTTTTCAACAGGCATGGTTACCGAACCGTATACCTTGGGAACCCGCTTATTGACCAGGTCGAATCGTTTCGCCGGGAAATACCTGATCGTGACGCACTTATGGCCTCTCTTGGTCTTGGCAAAAAGCCTGTCATTGCACTCCTCGCAGGCAGCAGGATGCAGGAGGTCAGGAAGATCCTGCCTGTGATGGCAAGTGTTGCCGGCAGTTTGCCTGGCTACCAGTTTGTGGTTGCCGGGATGGAACACCTGCCGGAGAAAACATACAGAGATATTATTGGAACGATGCCTGTCACAGTGATTTACAGGAAGACATATGATCTGCTTTCGGTTGCTGAGGCAGCGCTTGTGACGTCCGGTACTGCCACGCTCGAAGCCGCTCTTTTTGATGTCCCGCAGATTGTCTGCTACAAGACAAGCGCACTTACCTATCATCTTGCCAGGAGTTTCATGAAGGTACGCTTCATCTCACTTGTCAATCTGATAATGGACAGAGAGGTGATCAGCGAGCTAATCCAGGATGACCTTAATCAAATGACTCTGCACCGTGAACTTCAGAGCATTATACGGAGCGGAAATAAATATGATACCATCAGGGGCGACTATAAGCTGCTTCGCGCCTTGCTCGGCGAGAGCGGTGCATCAGCACGTATTGCCTCTGATATGATTGATACCCTGAAGAGCTCCGTAAGGTGACCATGACAAGAGCCCTGGCATTTATAGTACTGTTGCTTCTGTCCTTGACTTCCGGCGGTCAGGTAAGCGTCAGGATATTTGCCCGCACCCGTCCGTCTACAATAATATTCACACCGCTGCAGGGTGAGTTCCAGCTTAATGATGGGAGGGATAAGTATCTGAAAATAAGCGTCAATGAGACTGTAGCGGTGACAAGGCATGATAATCAGATTATTTATATGACACTGTCAGGTGTTTCAGCTGTGACAGATTCAGTCATCATTGAACCTCTGTCGGAGGGTGCCTTATTTTCACTTCGCGCTCCTGCCGGCGGTGAGCAGCTTAAAACACTTGATGGCTTTCTTAAGGTTAAGTCTTATCCCGGTTCACTCCAGGTACTTAATGTTACCTCAGTCGAGAATTATCTTCCCGGGGTCGTCGAGGCTGAGGCAGGCAAGAGCGGTCCGGAAGAATATTTCCGCGCGCAGGCTGTCGTTGCACGGACTTATGTGTACCGGAACATTGACAGACATGAGCTTGATGGTTACAATCTTTGTGACGACACTCATTGCCAGGTCTATCCGGGAATCATTTCAGACAGCCTTATTACCGGAGCCTGCAAGTCCACATCAGGCAAAGTCATTATTGACCGTGACAGCATGCTTATTGTTTCAGCTTTTCATGCTAATTGCGGTGGTGTAACCGCTTCTTCATCTGATGTGTGGGTTGCAAAATACCCTTACTTGATATCTATTAAAGATCCATGGTGCGGTTACTCGCGATCTTCGACATGGAAGGCGGCTATATCGCTCAGTGTATGGAATGACTTTCTGAGATTGAAGAATGTGGAGCCCGGAAATGAGACGGAGCTTTATTCTTCTGCGGGAAATCAGTCCGCGAGAGTCTCCAATTATAAGGTTGATGGGATCCATGTTTCGAAGGAAGATATCAGACAACGGTTCAATCTCCGTTCCTCCTTTTTCACACTTGCCCGGACAAGTGACAGTATTGCTGTGACAGGCAGAGGCTATGGCCACGGTGTAGGCCTGTGCCAGGATGGGGCCCGGGCAATGGCAGCAGGAAAGAACAGTTATGAGCAGATAACCGGGTTCTATTATCCCGGCACTTTTATTACTGACATTAAAAATGCACGCAGGCCTGAAAGGCCTTGAAAGTTTTCAATATTTTTACAGCAAACTTACAGGTATGTTCACCCTCTTAAGAAAAGAGATATCAGGTTTTTTCAGCTCGCTGACAGGCTATATCGTCATGATTGTTTTTCTTCTTGCCAACAGCCTGATCATGTGGGTGATGCCAGGACAATGGAATTTGCTTGACAGTGGCTATGCCGGGCTTGACACACTGTTTGTTCTGTCGCCGTGGCTCTTTCTTTTCCTCGTCCCTGCCGTCACAATGAGACTTTTTGCCGAAGAACGAAGATCAGGGACCCTTGAATTGCTCTACTCACGTCCCCTTGGTGAAGGTGCTATTATATACGGAAAGTTCCTTGCTTCAATTTTGCTGGTGCTTATCTCCCTGCTGCCCTGTATTGTTTTTGTTATATCTGTCTGGGTGCTCGGGGAGACCCCTGGCAATCTTGACAGGGGAGGCACCGCAGGGTCATTCATCGGACTTATCCTGCTTGCCGCGGTATATTCTGCCATCGGACTCTTCGCATCTTCACTTACTGAGAACCAGGTTGTGTCATTTATTGTGGCTGCTGTACTATGTTTTGTTGTTTTCACCGGTTTTGACTCTGTTGCATTATTGCCCGGGTTGTCTTCCATAGATGAATATGTGACCAGGCTGGGCATTAATGATCATTACAGATCGATCAGCAGAGGTGTTCTTGATATCCGTGACATCGCATATTTTATTTTTGTTACAGTGCTCTTCAATGAGGCTGCCAGGATATCGCTGCGGCGCAGTTCTGTAAAGAAGCCGCTCATGATCATAGGAGCGGTTGCCCTGGTATGCGCACTGCTATCATTGCTTAATATAAGGGTTGATCTCACCGAAGACAGACGGTTTACTCTTGCGGATCCGACCAAAAAGATCCTCAGAGAACTCGATAAGGATGTTCATGTGGATGTTTACCTTGACGGAGAGATGCCTGTGGCCTTCAAGAAGCTGCGCCGCAGCACGCAACAGTATCTGGATGAGTTCCGGATCGCCTCCCGGCGAAAAGTCTCCTTCTCATTCATCAATCCGTATGAAGGATCTGTTGCTGCTGAAAGGGAAAAATATCAGAATGAACTTATCAGCCGGGGACTGATGCCTGTCAACGTCATGGCAAGTGACGGGGAAGGTGGGAAGACCCAGAAAAGGATCTTCCCGTCAATGACTGTAACATGCGGTAAAACCGTTATACCTGTCAACTTTTTGAGAAATAATCCGACCCTTCCCGCCGAGACCAATCTGCTTCATTCGACGGAAGGTCTTGAATATGAGATCATTCAGGCAATAGCAACGGCAACTGCTGATTCTGTCAAACGTATTGCATTTATTGAAGGACACGGTGAGCTTGACGAGATATATGTCGCTGACCTGACGCTTGAGCTGGCCAAATTCTTTAATATTGACAGGGGGACTATCGGCGGCAAACCAGGAATAATTGACCGTTATGCAGCCATCGTTATAGCTGCTCCCAAAGGCAAGTATGATGAAAAGGACAAATTCATTATCGACCAGTACATTATGAACGGAGGCAGGGTGTTATGGCTTGCCGAGGAGGTAAATGTAAATGCAGACAGCCTTCCCGGCGGCTCCACGGTGGCCCTCTATGAGCCTCTTTCCTTCGACGATATGCTTTTCAGATACGGTGCAAGGATAAATCCTGTCATCATCCAGGATGCCGAATGCATGGTCATTCCTCTGAGGATAAACGGTCCGGACGGTCAGGCTCAATATGTGCCTGCACCCTGGGTGTACTATCCGCTGCTGAAACCCTCACAAGACAACCCTATAACGCGCAATCTCAACAGGGTGAAAGCTGAGTTCGCAAATTCAATTGATACGGTAGGGCGCGATCCGGGAGTGAAAAAGAGTATTCTTCTGACCACATCAGGCCAGACACGCACGGTATCGCCACCTCAGGTCATCTCACTTGAGGAGGCCGATGAGGCAATTCCTCAGGAAATGTTCACTGCCGGCGAGCTGCCTGTGGCTCTGCTGCTTGAAGGGAAATTCAGGTCAGCATTCACGAACCGCATGACGGAGAGTATTATTGGGGAAGCAGGGAAAAATATCAGGACTGAAAGCAAGCCGACAAAGATGATCGTAGTAGCTGACGGCGACATTATAAGAAATGAAGTCAGCTGGAACGGGGGTGTGGCTGAGCCGATGACACTGGGCCTTGACAGGTATACCATGCAGACATTCGGCAACAAGGATTTTCTTGTCAATTGCATCAACTATCTTGTCGATGACAACGGACTCATTGAAATGCGCTCACGGGAGATAAAACCAAGGCTTCTCGATCAGGCCAGAACTAAGGAGCAGCGCACTCTGTGGCAATTGCTTAATACCGTAATACCGTTAATACTGATCATTATTTCCGGTGTCGTCTATAACTGGTTAAAGCAGAGGCATTATAATTCAGTTAAATAATTTTGTTTGAGGGTAAGATATTTTTTTGTAATATTGATAACCCGGCTTTAAAAGCAGACAATTCAATAAATCAATGAGTTGA
>JADGPV010000041.1 GCA_017882245.1 Bacteroidales bacterium
ACTGACCGTTGAGCCGAGAAAATATCCGATAACAGGCATTGCCCCCTGAAACAACGCGAGTATAAAAGCGAAGCGCACAGCTTCCCTGAAGCGGATCTTTGATTCGACAACCCCGCATGACAGGGAAACGGCAAAACTGTCAAAACAAAGCCCCAGGGCAATACCGGTTGTTGTTACAAAATCCATTATCCAATAAAGGTTCCAAAAATAGCCAATAATTACTATTTTTACCACCCTGATCATTTAAAATGAGGGTACTGGTTCAGAGAGTTAAAGAGGCTTCCGTCACAATAAATGGAGAGGCTTGTTCGGCTATCGGACCGGGACTTCTTGTATTTGTAGGGATAGAAGAAGCGGACAATGCCGGTGATGGCGACTGGCTGGCTGCTAAAATAATTAATCTGCGGGTGTTTGATGACAGTAAAGGAGTGATGAACCTGTCGGCTGTGGAAACAGGTAAAGAGATAATGATAGTCAGCCAATTCACTCTGCACGCCTCAACAAAAAAGGGCAACAGACCCTCATACATACGCGCCGCCAGGCCAGAACATGCAATACCATTGTATGAGGCTTTCGTTGCCCAGTCAGAGGAGCTACTCGGCCGCCGGGTAAGCGCCGGGGTCTTCGGCGTAATGATGGACGTGCATCTGATCAACGACGGACCGGTCACAATACTTATTGACAGCAGGGACAGGCAATGACAGACAGTGAACTTAAAAGTTCAGTGCTGACGGTTACCGCTTTCGCATCATTTCTGACACCTTTCATGGGTTCTTCGGTCAATCTGGCCTTACCCTCAATCGGAGATGAATTTAACCTTAATGCGGTTACTCTTAACTGGATAGTAAGCAGTTATATGCTCACAACCTCCATTCTGCTTCTTCCTGCCGGCAGGTTAGGAGATATTCTCGGACGAAAAAAAATCTTCACCATCGGTCTTATCATCTTCACCGTGACCATGATACTGCTCACATTCACCCCTAATGGCACATGGCTGATCGGAGCAAGAATTCTGCAGGGTATCGGAGGCGCAATGATGTTCGGTACCAACATGGCAATCCTTACTTCGGTTTTTCCGCCCGGTGAAAGAGGAAAAGCAATGGGTATCAATGCGACTGCAGTATATGTGGGACTGGCTTCCGGACCTTTTGTGGGAGGCCTGCTCTCACATTACATCGGATGGAGGAGCATATTTGCACTCCTTGTACCTATGGGTATTGCCAGCCTCATTCTGATCCGCCTGAAAATGAAAAATGAATGGGCGGAAGCGAAGGGTGAACGGTTTGACTGGCAGGGAGCTTTGCTGTATGGCCTTTCACTGTCGGCTATAATGTACGGCTTTTCAAAACTACCTTCAGTTACAGGATGGATATTAACGGCCTCTGGGCTGGTGATAATGCCGCTTTTTATCATGAGGGAAAATAAAACAAACTATCCGCTGTTTGAGATAGCACTTATATCAAAAAACAGGGTGTTTGCTTTTTCATGCCTTGCGGCACTGATAAATTACGCGGCAACCAGCGCCATAGGTTTCTTCCTGAGCTTGTACCTCCAGTATATTAAAGATCTCGGTCCCCGCGATGCCGGATTGGTATTAATGTCTATGCCAGTTACTATGGCATTATTATCAACTCCTGCCGGCAAGTTATCGGACAAATACAATCCCGGGGTGCTGGCATCGATAGGCATGGCAATCACTTCTGCAGGACTTATCATGCTGTGCTTTTTATCCGCCCAGAGTTCCGTTGTGTTTGTTATTATAGTACTGGTAATTATGGGATTAGGATTTTCCCTTTTCTCCTCTCCCAATTCAAATGCCATAATGAGTTCCGTTGAAAAGAAACAGCTTGGCAATGCTTCAGGAATGATCGGCACCATGAGAAATGTGGGTCAGACATTCAGCATGGCAATAGCGCTGATGCTTCTTGCCCTGTTCATGGGGCAGGCAAAGATCGCGCAGTCCAATTATCCTCAGCTGCTGGAAACGATGAAAATCGGGTTCATCATATTTTCCGTACTCTGCATCGCCGGCATATTTGCTTCGCTGGCACGCAACAAGAGCCTGCGTAAATAGGTTCCCGATTCTTTTTATTTGCATTTCATTAAAAACAATTAAATTGACCCCTGTTTGCATTCCAGCGCTAAGAGTCTGTTTGTTTATACATATTATTGATTATGACTAAATTATATCAGAAACTATTGAATCCCGATCTCTCCATAGACGAGATGAATGAAGGCGTTGCCGAAGCGAAAAAGGTGCTTTCCGGTAAGGACAGGGCGGCTGTTCTCAGGGATATTTTTTCTTTTATTGACCTTACCAGTCTGAATACCACTGACAGCGCAACAGCCATACGGCGCTTTGCGGAAAAGGCTGCATCATTCAGCCTGATATATAATGATATTCACAACGTAGCTGCTCTGTGTGTTTTCCCGAATTTTGTCATCACGGCCCGCCAGGGTCTCGGCAAATGCGGTGTGAAACTGGCTGCCGTATCTGGTGGTTTCCCCACCTCCCAGACATTCCTGGAAGTAAAAATGTATGAAACCGAGATGACCGTAAAGAACGGCGCAGAGGAGATTGACATTGTAATCCCCGTCGGCACCTTCCTTGAGAATGACTATGAAGCAGTGATAAATGAACTCAAGACCCTGAAAATGGTTGCCGGCCAGGCTACGCTTAAGGTCATTCTCGAAACAGGATTGCTGAAAGATCCGAAGAATATTTACCGGGCGGCAGTCATGGCCATGGAGTCGGGTGCCGATTTTGTCAAGACATCGACAGGGAAAAGCCAGGTTTCTGCCACCCCCGAGGCAGCCTGGGTGATGTGCAGGGCCGTACTTGACTACTGGAACGAGACGGGCATAATGGTTGGCTTCAAGGCTGCAGGAGGAATAGCTACTCCTGATGAGGCTATTGTTTACTATAACATCGTTAAAGAGATCCTCGGAGAAAAATGGCTCTGTCCGGAGTACTTCAGGATAGGGGCGAGCAGGCTTGCCAACAGTATCCTCAGTGAACTCTATCCCGGAAAACCCGCCTTTTTTTAATATCATGGAATGACAGGTGAGACCGGAGATACTACTTTAGTTTCTGCTGCTGACACCCTTCAGGGATCTGTCGCTCAGGAAGCATTCCGTATAGGCCGGTTTATCCCCTTTTCAGGTGCAATGCCCGGTATCACGGGCCAGATATTTACAGAAAAAACAGTCGGGACTGACTACTATTCCGCGGCCGGAAGAGCAGTGGGTCAACCGCAGGCTCCCGATAAAATGAATGTCGATTTTGGCTTTATCCTGCTTTCTGTATGCCTTTTAATCATTACCGTGTTAACTGCTTTTGGAAGGAAAAGCGTGGCATCAGGTTTGGCTTCTCTGAGTTTCAGGCGTCAGCCAGCGATGTCTGCCCCGGGTACATCAGAGGTTCTGTCGTGGCCGCCAATATTCAGAAATATATTTACGGCACTAAACCTGGGCTTCTTTGCCGCCATAGCCTTATTGTTCACTGACACCCTCCCGAATAATGGCACAGCCTCTTCCATGAAACTGACCGCAATCATTGTGGGCTCTTTTCTTACAGCTCTTATGCTCCGGCATATTATCTGTATCATCGTGGCAGAGGTTTCCGAACAAAAGATGATCTTCCACGAATACATGAATGTCATCTACAATGCATGGTTTGCAAATGCCATAATCCTGTTCATTCTTAATGCAATTATTCTTTTTGCACCTCTCAATAACACCGTCCCTTTCATTATTTCGGGTATAATTATTAGTGCTATCTTTCTGATCATACGCGCCTTAAGGCTCCTGATAATTTTTCTAAACAGGCGGATATCAATTTCATATTTCATTTTATACCTTTGTGCCCTTGAAGTCTTACCGCTTTTGGTGATTATGAAAATACTAGGTGTTTTCTGATCAAGGGGTAAGTTTGTGGAGGTTGAATTTAAAACTTAAGGTTTTGAAGATAAGGAAGGTATTAGTGTCGCAGCCTGAGCCAAACAATCCGAAATCGCCATATTTCGAGCTCGCTAAAAAATATAACCTGAAAATTGATTTCAGACAGTTCTTTCAGGTTGAGGGAATTTCCGCCAAGGATTTCCGGCAGCAAAAGATTAATCTGCCCGATTATACAGCAGCGGTGTTTACATCTAAAACTGCTATAGATCATTACTTCAGGATCTGTGACGAAATGCGCATTACTGTCCCTGATACAATGAAGTATTTCTGCATAACCGAAAATGTGGCATTCTACCTGCAGAAGTACATCGTCTACCGGAAGCGGAAGATCTTTCACGGAAAGGCTAAATTCGAGGATCTGATAGATGTTATCGTGAAACACAGGGATGAGAACTTTTTCGTGCCTCTTTCCGAGCCGCACAAAGCTGATGTCCCGGATCTGATGAAGAAGAATAATATCAAATTCACTATCGGTACCATGTACCGGACTATCAGCAGGGGATTTGACTCAAAGGAGCTTGATTATGATATTCTGGTTTTCTACAGTCCGTCAGGAATTAAATCCCTGAAGGAGAATTTCCCGACCTTTGCGCAGGGAGAGGTAAAGATCGCCGCCTTCGGCCCCACTACTGCCGAGGCTGTCACCAATGAGGGCTTCAGGCTTGATATCCAGGCTCCGAATCCAAAGGCACCTTCAATGACAATGGCGCTTGACTGCTTTCTCAGGGACTTTAACAGGAATAATAAATAGAGCCGATTCCAGATAACACTACTCAGGAAAGCATCCATCCTGCCGGGTTGATGCTTTCTTTGTCATTAAGATGAGACAAAAAGAGGCATCATTCACGAAAGGAGAAAGACTCTGCGGGGTAAAGGCGATCAGTGACCTCTTTTCTGCAGGCAGGGCTCTTTATCTGCCTCCTCTCAGGATTATTTATCAGATCATGCCTGAGGACAGCCAACTGGAACCGGCCAGGGTGCTTGTTTCAGTACCGAAGAGGAATTTCAAAAAGGCCGTCGACCGCAATCTGATAAAAAGGCGTGTTAAAGAAGCCTATAGGAAGAATAAAATGCCGCTCATCAAATCTCTTATTGCCAGCAACAGGCGCATTGACCTGGCAATTTTATGGGTCGATGATGCTATTCAGCCGTATGACATTGCTGAGAGGTACATTAAAGAGATGATCGGAAAATTATCGCATCTGGTATGAAGTATTAACTTTGTGAAAATCTTATTTATGAGCTCAGGAAAAAGAAAGAAGATCATAGTAATCTCTCTGGCCCTCGTTACGGCCGCACTGACATACGGTTTTTTTGCCGGCAGCCAGGAAAGCAAGGATTTCAAACTAACCAAAAACCTTGACATTTATATCTCTCTGCTCAGGGAGCTGAACGCTTTTTATGTTGACGAGATTGACCCCGAAAAACTGGTTAGCACAAGTATAGCGAGCATGCTCCAAACCCTTGATCCGTATACAGTTTATTACCCGGAAGAGGAAACGGGTGACCTTGATTTCATGACCACCGGAAAGTATGGGGGCTTTGGCTCACTGATAAGAAAATCAGGCGATTATATTTTAGTGACAAATGTTTATAGGGGTTTCCCGGCTGATGTGAACGGAATAAAACCAGGTGATCTGATGCTCAGCATAGACGGCATATCTCTTAAAGATGTTTCTTCTGACAAGGCCTCCGCCATGCTTAAAGGTGAGCCAGGAACTGAGGCTGAAATAGTTTTCAGACGCAATGGGGAGGAGTTCACAAAAAGGCTCAAAAGGGAGAAGATTTCAATTTCCGCTGTACCTTATTACGGCATGATCGATGATAACACCGGTTATATCCGTTTTACAAATTTCACCCAGAACTGCATATCAGAAGTGAAAGATGCCCTTGTTGATCTTAAAGAGAAGCAGGGAGCCGAAGACCTTATCCTTGATCTTAGAAATAATCCCGGAGGCCTTGTAAATGAGGCCGTTGAAATAGTAAACCTGTTCATTAAACCCGGACAGGAAGTTGTCAGCACACGCGGCAGGGCAAAGCAGTACGATGCTGTTTTCCGCACAAACAAGAATCCGGTTGCGGCGGAAATGCCTCTGGTAGTACTGATAAACCGGTCATCTGCCTCAGCTTCGGAAATAGTGGACGGGGCATTGCAGGATCTTGACCGTGGCGTTATCGTCGGGGAAAGATCATATGGCAAAGGCCTGGTACAGGTGGCGAGGCCGCTGAGCTATAAGGCTGAGGTCAAGATCACTACCGCAAAGTATTACATACCGAGCGGCAGGTGCATACAGGCCGTGGATTTCTCTCATCCCAATGAAGACGGCAGCGTGGGCCATATACCCGATTCTCTGATTAAAACTTTTAAGACAAGGAACGGACGGCTAGTGAAGGACGGCGGCGGAATAATACCAGATATTACAGTGCCGTCTGACATGCTCAACCGTTTTACGAGTGAACTGTACGTCCAGAATATGGTATTTGACTTTGCAACAAAATATTTCTGGTCTCATCCGGAGCCTTCAACTCTCGACAGCCTGAAAGTAACTGATAATGACCTCAATGATTTTTCCACTTTCCTTAAAGAAAGGAATTTCGGCTATAAGACCAACTCGGAGGCTGCCCTTGATAAACTTGTCTCTGTTGCAAAGGACGAACAGCTATATAACGATAACATTCCGGCCCTTGACAGCCTGAAAGCAGGACTAAGTCATAACCTGGAAAAAGACATGATGTCGCAGAAACGTGATGTAACCGAATTGATTGAATCAGACCTTGCGGGAAGATATTTCTACGATGCCGGGATGGTTAAATACTCCCTCAGACGTGATACGCAGGTGATGGAGGCAGTCAAAATTGCAGAGGATAGGGCCCGGTACACGGCTTTGCTTCAGCCGCCCGTAAATTAAGGTTCAAAAGATTATTCTAAAACAGTTCCCTTTTCCAGACTGGAAGATTCTCCTTTATCAATTCAAGAGTATGCCGGCATGCACTGATGGCATGATCACGGTGACCTGAAGTGACCATAATGAAGAGCGAGACTTCTCCTGCTTTAACAACGCCTGTGGAATGAACAAAAACCACCTTCCTTACATCGCTGAAGGCTGATTTCACGGTACGGATAATCTCAGCAGCTACTTTCTCCGCCATTTCATTATAGGCGGAATATTCCAGTGCCGTGACCTTTTTCCCTTCAATTTCGTCATCGCGAACCTTGCCTGCAAATACCGATACCGCACCGGCGCCGGTATCGTCATTGCCAAGTGTCATCAATTCAGAAATAAGTACGGGGGTTATTGGTCCCGCGACCAGAAAACTGTCATTCATCTTTGGATTATTAACCTCCCGCAAACGGAGGAAGAACTGCAATTACATCGTTTTCTTCAAGCTGCCCGTCTTTTTTCAGCATGGTGCCATTCAGCGCCAACCTGAAATTTACAGTGCGCATTCCCGGATGCCTTTCAAGTATTTGCAGGCGAAGGACCGCCGTGTCTTCCGCCATGAACTCCTCTTCAGCTGACCCGGTTATTTCCTGTGCAACACCGAACCAGAGTACCCTGACAACATTTTTCATTTTTAATGAGCCTCCAGCCAGTTATTTCCGGTACCGGTATCAACCTCAAGAGGCACACGGAGAGAGGCTGCCCCTCTCATCTCCGATGTAGCTATTTTTCTCAGCTTTTCGACAGAAGAAACCTCAACCTCAAAGATAAGCTCGTCATGCACCTGTAGTATCATTTTTGCTTCAGGAAGTTCTTTTTCAAGCTTCATTGCAATTCTCACCATAGCTATTTTAATAATGTCGGCAGCGCTGCCCTGCAGTGGCGCATTGATGGCGTTCCGCTCAGCATTGCCTCTCACTACCTGGTTCCTTGAATGGATGTCAGGTACATAGCGGCGGCGACCGAACATGGTGGTCACATATCCCTGCTCCCTTGCCCTGCGGATGCTCTCATCCATGTAAGCCTTCACTCCGGGATAGGAACTGAAATAACCGTCAATGAGTTCTTTTGCCTCTTTTCGTCCTATGGTAAGCCTCTCTGAAAGTCCGAAGGCAGAGATACCGTATATAATACCAAAGTTGGCCGTCTTGGCCCGTGATCGCATCTCGCGTGTCACCTCACCTGCCGGAACATGGAATATCTTGGCAGCGGTTGCTGCGTGGATATCCTGTCCGGAGAGAAAATCAGATATCATGCCTTTGTCGTTGCTGAGATGAGCTATCAGCCTGAGTTCTATCTGTGAATAGTCGGCACTGAGGAAGACTTTTCCTCTGGCGGGGATGAAGGCCTTGCGTATTTCACGCCCTTCTTCATCACGTACAGGGATGTTCTGAAGGTTCGGGTTTGTCGAGCTTAATCTGCCCGTGGAAGCCACTGCCTGGTTGTATGTAGTATGTATCCTGCCAGTCTTCCTGTCGATAAGCTCCGGAAGCGATTCAACATAGGTCGAAAGAAGCTTCTTCAGACCACGGTATTCAAGGACTTTCCCCACCAGAGGATGCTTTGATGTAAGACGCTGAAGAACCTCTTCATCGGTACGGTACTGTTTAGTCTTTGTAAGACGGGCCTTATCGTCAAGATGCAGCCTGAGGAACAGAATGTCACCGAGCTGTTTGGGTGAGGAGATGTTAAACTCCTGTCCTGCAAGCGCATATATTTCTTTTTCCAGTTTTAATATATTCTCCCGCAGCGTGACAGCATAGTTTTTCAAAACATTCTCATCTATAAGCACCCCATCTCTCTCCATGCCGGCAAGCACCCTGATCAGCGGCATCTCAATATCAGAAGAAAGTTTTTCAAGTCCCTGCTTACGCAGCTCAGGTTCAAATTTTTCCTTCAGCTGCCACGTTATATCGGCATCCTCCACGGAATATTCCTTAACCCGTTCCTTTTCTACTTCCCTCATGGTCTTCTGCCGGGGTCCGCGTTCGCCTATAAGTTCTTCGATATGTATGGTATTGTAATCCAGGTATTTCAAGGCAAGCATATCCATATTGTGCCGCATATCAGGCTCAAGAAGGTAGTGTGCTAGCATGG
>JADGPV010000042.1 GCA_017882245.1 Bacteroidales bacterium
TAATTCGCCAAAGAATGGCAGCATATCAGGTCAGCCAGATGACTATGAGCCTTACTCGAAGAAATAAAAACAACTGGCTCACTGACCAAGCTCCAGCTGGTCTCTTATAAGCCTGTAGTAGGCCCCTTTTTTCAGAGTCAGCTCCTGATGTGTACCCATTTCCTGCACAGAGCCTTTATCAAGCACCACGATCATGTCAGCATTGCGGACAGTACTCAGACGGTGCGCAACAATTATCACCGTTCTTCCGGCATAGAAGCCGGCCAGGTTTTCCACGATCATCCTTTCGTTTGACGCATCAAGGGCGCTCGTGGCTTCATCAAGGAGCAGCAGTGAAGGTTGCTTGAATATGACCCTGGCAATCAGGATACGCTGTTTCTGTCCCTGGCTCATTCCGTGTCCCCCCTGACCGATCCTTGTCTGCAATCCTGAAGGCAGATTATCAAGCAGAGGCTGCAGATTGGAGATCATGATGGCCCGCTTTACACTTTCCGGATCAGGATTATCAATTCCCGGAGCAATGTTGGCGATGATCGTGTCAGGGAATATATAGCCTTCCTGCATCACAACACCTGTTGACTTTCTGAGAGAGGCAACGCTTATATCTTCAAGTTTTCTCTCACCTATCATGATGACACCTTTTTCCGGCCTGTAAAAACCCATCAGGAGCTTGAGGAGCGTTGTTTTTCCTGACCCGCTCTCTCCGACGATTGCCGTTATCTTCCCGGAGGGTATAAGCAGGCTGAGGTCCTTTATTACCCATGGTGAACCCGGGCCCTCATACCTGAAAGAAAGATTATCGACTGTAATCTTCATCTCTTTCGGAGCCGGGAATTTTCCTGTATCTCCCTCAGCTTCCTCAGGATCCATGGCATGGACCTCAGCGAGGCGTTCAAGACTGATCCTGGCATCCTGTGTCGAACGCATGAAACTGATGATCTGAGATACCGGACCGTTCAGCTGACCGGTTATGAACTGAACAGCAAGCATCATACCAAGTGTCATAGTGCCATTTATAACCGATGTGGCGGAGATGACCGTAATGATGATATTGACAGATTCATGTATCAGCGTCCCTCCTGCTGTCTGGAACTGCAGTATTTTAAGGCCTTTAATACGCGTCCGGTAGATTTCTCCCTGCTGGGCTTCCCACTCTCTCCTGTTTGATGATTCGTTGCCTGCAAGTTTGATCTCCTGCATTCCGTTAACGATGTTTATCATCTTATTGCCAGATTCAGCCATCTGCCTGAACCTGATGTTGTCAAGCCGCTCGCGTGAAGGCATGAAAACGGTCACATAAAGCAGGTAAAGCGCGGTACCTCCCAGAAAGACCAGCAGGACCGGAATACTGTACAATCCCAGAACAACCCCGAAGACCACCAGGTTAAAGAAGGAAAAAAGAATAGCCAGGCTTGAAGATGTGAGGTAGTCCTCAATCCGGCTGTTATCATCTATTCTTTGCAGGATGTCTCCGTTAAGCTTGGTGTCAAAATAGGCTATTGGCAGTTTCATCAGCCTGGCAAGGAAATCAGATACAATGGTAATGTTCAGCCGTGTTCCTACATGAAGGAGCAGCCATCCACGCGTGAACTCCACTGCCATGCGTCCCACGATGAGTGCCAGCTGTCCGGCGAGGATCAGGTAAATAAGTCTCAGGTCACTGTTCTTAATGCCCCTGTCTATTATAGCCTGCGTGAGGAAGGGAAATACAAGCTGTATAGCGCTTCCCGCTATCAGGCCCGCAAAAAGCAGAATGATCTGCCGGCGATATGGCCTTAAATAGGGAAGCAGGAAGCCAAAACCGCTTTTTGATGGCGGGTCGTCAGGTATATTTGCAAATCCGGGTCCCGGTTCAAGAAAGAGCGCCATTCCGGCATGTTTATCATCACTGCTGTCAGCTGACCATCCTTTTATAAACTCATCTGTTGTCATTCTGATGCTGCCCAGTGCCGGATCGCTTACCCAGACTCTTTTGCCGGAGATCTTATTCACGACAATAAAGTGGTTCTGCTGCCAGTGAACTATACAGGGCAGGGGAGCTTTCACAGACAGTTCAGCGAACGGTATCTTCACTCCTGCTACCCTGAAACCTAAGCTTTCCCCAGCAGTTTTAAGTCCCAGAAATGATACACCCTCGCGGGTGATAAATGCCCTCCTGCGAATGGTCTCCAGTGAAATACGCTTCCCGTGCCACCGTGCGACCATACTTATGCATGCAGGGCCACAATCCATGGCATCATATTGTCTGACAAAGGGATAACTCATGACGCTAAGGCAGTTCACATTAAAATGTAACGTAAATATATCTATTATTTATCGACCTCTTCTGCCAGTTTGTAACAAAAGCATCCGAAAGTCGTAATAGTATATTCGGTAGCGGAAATACTATATTTGCCAATTATAAAGCTTACTTGGGTCTATTCAAGAAGTATCCGGACAATGACATCATTGATGGAATAAGGAGGCAGGATAGCAAGATTCTTACCTACCTCTACGACGTATATTATGAGGTTGTTCGTGACCACCTGAAAAAAAACAGCGGATCAGATGATGATGTTTATGATGTCCTTCAGGAAGCGGTGGTCATACTTTATAAGCAGGTCACCGGTGAAGGTTTTACGCTGACATCAGAGCTTAAGGGTTATTTTTTTGGAATAGCAAGGAATGTCTGGAATACCCAGCTCAGATACCGGTCACGGATGACATCCCTGGAGGTCGATCCGGCAGATACAGCTGAGGCGGAGGATGTCACAACAGCAACTCTTGAAAGGATAGTATCGAGGTCATTTGCAATGCTGAAGGAAGACTGTCAGATGGTACTGAATCTTTTCAGCGAAGGTTACAGTTATGAAGAGATAGCCCGCAAAATGGGACTTAAGAACGAATCATACGCAAGGAGAAAGAAATACCTGTGCAAGGAAGCCTTGATGGAAATCATCAAGACTGACCCTGAATATCAGGATCTCGGTCCTCTGTAGACTGTGGCTATAAGTACTGCAGAAGCCATAAGCAAAAGCAGCAGAGCTGTATAGAGCTTCATCCTATTAAACCAGAGAGGAGTATCATCACCATAAATAACAAGTGTTGCCCAGTAATAAGGATGTGACCGCGCCTGATCTGCTGACCTCAGAAACTTCAGGCGTGCACTCCGGAGGGCTGAGCTTTTGGTCTCTCCGCTTCTCATATTCTTGTAAAAAGATTTAATTACTTCTGAGGCAGAAAAATCCTCCACTGCCCACATCGACATAACCACTGAACGGCTGCCTGCAAAGAGAAATCCTCTTGCCAGACTGAGTATCCCCTCTCCTGTGGCTAGCATTCCCATGCCTGTATTACATGAACTAAGGACCACCATCATGGCGTTGATAGGTACATTATAGACTTCGTAGGTGTTAAGCATGCCATCTTCCCCGCCTTCAACCGGTTTAGAAAAGATCATTTTGGAAAATGCCGGGTGACTGTCATTTACCAGCGTATGCATGGCCAGGTGAATTATCTGATAGTTGCGGGCCTGGCTTTTATATGCTGCCTCAGTGGCATTTTCACCTATAAAGGCTTTGCCTCCGCACTGTCTGACAGCATCTTCTGCTTCAATGACAGCATAGGGAAGACTTCGTATTTCACCCCTGAGATTGGGATATAATGTCAGGAGAGAATCGTTTATCTCCATGCCCTCATAAGTGGGTGCAAAAGCAATAAGTTCATTACTCAGGCTGCGGCTGCGTTCCCGCGTCTCAGATGAGAGTGTCACGCTGTAGATATATGAAAAACGGTACTTCTTCAGAGCAAACGGAGCCTCCCGGTAAAGGAGTTCCGGACTCCTGAATTCCTCTGTTATCAATGTTTCAAAAGGAAGGTAGGAAAGGATATTGTCAGGTGAAATAATTATCTTATCTCCCTTCAGAAATGGCTCAGCTGGCCTGAGAAGGATATTGTACAGCTCGAAGGAAAGATCCATGAATTCATTGAACGGCAGTCTTACACTACTGGTCCCGGGCATTACCGAGAGTATCTTCCTGAACCTGTTAAGAGAAGCAAAAAAAGACGAATCAATGTCGCGCGTAATGATCTCTGTATGATGCCTGTTTATGACGAATATATAAAGCTTTTCTTCAGTCAGCACATAACTAAGCAGATTAGCTTTCCTGCCGATAACATTCGTAACATTGTCAAGAGGTGTCACCTCACTTTTGAATTTAAGATTATAATAGGAAGGATAGCTCTTCTCAAAGATCCGTATCAGTGAATCACGTGATCTTAAAAGCCCGAAATTAACGTGTTCCCAAGTGGCTATTCTCTGCGTATCAGGTCTTGCCTTGCTTTTCTCATTGATGATAAGCTCTTTATAAAAACCTATTTTCCCCCTGATTTCATTATTCTGGTTCACCAGGTCTCCGGGAAGCGAGAATTTTGCTGCATTAAGATCTCTCATTGATGCCAGGAAACCGGCAACCTTGCTTCTTTCAGAAAATTCAAAAGCTCCTTGAAGGAAGGATTGATCATGCTTTTGGTTGTACAGCTGTACGTAGTTGTCAATAATTCCGGTATAGAATTCTCTTGAATTAGCGCTCAGGCTGGTACGGCTCTCCTCCTCACTCATCTCAAGCCTCTGGCGGTCAAACAATGACATGACTTCCCTGCCTGTCTCAACAGCATCTATCAGGAGGTCACTGTTCCCGGTTTCATTTGCCATAGCATTCAGGCACCTGTACCTCAGCATCAGAACCCGCAGGGCATCAGACGAGTATGAACCTTTTAACTCTGATGAATGCGAATCTCCGGCTGTTGTTTCAGTTGCATTGATTACAGTGTCAGCTACCTCAAGTGCCTTACGGTATTGACCGACATCAAAAAGTGTCACCGCATAGTCGGTCATGACGTATCTTTTCATTGAGATATCCCACGGGTGGCTTTCAAGATAAGGAAAGCAGCTTTTGTAGGTTTCAAGAGCCTTGTATCCTTCTCCCGGCGTTTTCCTTGCAAAGCCAGCCCGTGAAGCCAGGA